>NZ_JANLWO010000105.1:0-2104 GCF_031364565.1 Chamaesiphon sp. OTE_20_metabat_361 | reverse complement strand
TTTGGGTTCGATGCTCTCGGACTTCGCGCAGTCGCCGAGGAGGACGATATTTGCATCTGGATCTACGGACTTCGCTTGGTTGAGGATAAAGGGTAAGTACCAGCTATATCCGCGATGAACAAATACCACGTCAGCACAATCATTCATGGTTGCTTTCCTCGATCGGTAATGCTAATGTTGCCAGATATTCTGTATGTGATTAGGTAACAATTATTACCAGATACCGAGCAAGTAAATATTTATGGACAGAAAATATCACCGCCGTGCTGATTTGCGTATGCAAACACAGCCAAATGTATCTTTTTAGACAACAGATTTTGAGAGAGATTTTGAGAGATCCCTTAAGTCATAGGTTATGAGACTCGATTACTAAAGTCATTATGGATTTGGCTGAACTTTAGGTGCAAATATAGCGTTTGCTGAAGTCAAAAAAGGTGCAAATAAAGGCGCAAACCTATGAACAAACTGAGGATTTTTGCAAAGTGTTCTCGATCGCCAAATTAAGCCAAGAGGGTGATGACATCGGGTTTAAAAACTAACGATAATAGAAAAAATATTGGCGATCGAGTTCGACTGACTGGCGATGACGAGATATTCCTAAGTACTCAGAAATAGATACTCTAGCAATGAAAATAACTCCTGCTTCCCGATCGAATATCGCTGCAATCGTGCCGGAGGCACCCGATCGTCTACTCCCGCCCGAGCCGCCATCTGTGGAAGATGAGGGCGGATGGGATTTAAATTGGGTATCGGGCGTATTACGCCGCAAGGCTCCGCTCATCGGACAGCTCGCATTAGCAACAGCGATCTTGGCAACTGGGGGATTGTTTTTGCTCGGGACGATCGCCAAACCTAAATATGAGGGGATGTTCCAACTTCAGGTAGAGCCAGCAACGGCGGAAGCCAAATCTTCCCGATCTTTTCTGCGCGGTCAAACGACCGAACGGGCTTTGGAAGAGACACAAACGAATAACCTAGAGCAGAGTTCGGCATTAGATTATGAAACTCAGATTCGGATTTTAAAGAGTTCCAAACTGCTCGATCCGATTGTCGCGCAGATCCAGCCGCGTTATCCCCAGATTACTTATAACTCCCTCGTCAAGGGTCTGACGATCGAGCGGATCAAAGTTACTAAAGAGGGTAGAGAGCAGGGCACAAAACTCCTGCAAGTGGGCTACACGGGTACGGATGCCCCCGAAATTCTGTTCGTTTTGGATCGGCTTACTGAAGGTTATCTTCGTTATAGTTTCAAAGAGCGCCAAACGAATATTCGCCAGGGAATTAAATTTATTGACGACCAGACGCCGCAGCTTAGAAAACAAGTCAATAAAATTCAAGCTCAAATTCAAGTGCTACGGCAACAGAGCAACCTCATGGATCCCGAGCAGCAGGGCACGGAATTTTCCCAACTGCTATCGGCGCTCAAACGGCAACAGTTCGATACTACGGCAAAATTAGCCGAAGCCCAAGCGCGCTATCAAACCTTGAAACAGAAATATAGTGGTGGTGATGCCATCGCCGTACTAGGTGAATTGCCCTCGTCGCAGAAATCGATCGATCGCTACCGCGACCTCGAACATCAAATTGCCGTTGCCTCAGCCCGCTTCCAAGACAATAGCCCCACGATCCAGACCCTGCGCGGCGAGCGTGCCAATATCCGCGCTGGACTCGATCGCGAAGCCGCCCAGATTGTCACCTGGGCAGCCGATCGAGTGAACGCCATGCAAACCCAACAGCAGGCTCTCAACCAGTCCCAAGCCAATCTCAACCAGCAATTTCAACAATTGCCAGCAGTCTCAGCTAAATATGCGGCTTTAAAGCAAGAATTAAAAATTTCCTCCGAGACACTAGATCGGTATTTATCCAAACGGGAGATACTGGGAATTGATGTCGCTCAGCAGGAAGTGCCGTGGGAGGCGATCTCCCGCCCCACCCTGACCAGTGACATCCAAGGCAAACCGATTAATCTTGCCGAACAAAACAAACGCCTGTTAGGATCGATCGCGATCGTTTTAGCCATTTTATTCGCGATCGCCGTGGCATTTACGATCGAAATTCTCCAAGATATTATCTACACGCCCATCGAAGTCCAACGATTGAGTAA
>NZ_JANLWO010000814.1:0-2239 GCF_031364565.1 Chamaesiphon sp. OTE_20_metabat_361 | reverse complement strand
GCAGCATCGGTGAAGCCGTCTGTGTAGTAGATAATCGTATCGCCGGGATGGAGCTGAATTTGTGCCTCTTCATACTCAGAATCGGCAGCCAAGCCGATTAACATGCCTTGGGTATCGAGTCTCACGATCCGATCGGTTGCCGCTTGCCAGCACAGCGGCGGATTGTGGGCGGCGTTGGTATAGGTCAAAATTTGCGTCGTCGGATCGTATTCCGAATAAAATAGCGTCACAAACCGACTAGAGTTGTCCAAATCGGCATACATGACCCGATTGAGGTGCTGAAGGATGCGTGCGGGCGAGTGACCGTTGAGTACCTCCGCGCGCAACATCCCCCGCGTCATGGTCATGAGTAGCCCTGCGGGGACGCCTTTACCCATGACATCCCCGATCGTGATGCTCCACTTGTTAATGGTGCTGATGCTGGATTTATTGGTAAGTCTGTCGTAATTAGCCGGGATAAAGTCATAATAGTCCCCACCCACGCGATCGGCATTGAGGTAGCAGGCGGCAAGTTCTAAGCCGGGAATGTCGGGAAATTGTTTTGGCAATAAGCGTTCTTGAATTTCGGCACCAATTTCCAACTCGCGATCGAGGCGTTCTTTTTTGCGTAACTCTACAGTCAATTCATCATTATGGATGGCTACTGCTGTCTGATCGGCAACTAATTGTAAGAGTTTTTGGCGATCGACTGTCCATCCATAGTTGGGGTTGCGGGTAAATACATACAATCTGCCGCGTTCGCCACTTTCGAGCAGAATTGGCGTCCGAAATATCTGAACTCCATAGTCGAGATCCAATTCGATTCTGCTCTCTAATTTGTCCCAAAAGTCAGTATGAAAGATGACTTCCTTACCTTCAGAAACATCAGTAACAGTCTTGAGAATTGCCGATTCAATCCGCTGGCGCAGGTCGTTGCAGTTGCTTTCTCCCTGACAATGCAACTGCTGAATTTGCAGTTGACCTGTTTTTTTAAACAAAATAATTGCCCCACCTTCGCCATCGGTGACTCGCGTCACCATCAGGGGAATTAATTCTAAAAATTGGTTGAGATTTTTAAAGCTCCGGAGGGCAAAACCCAAGTTACTCAGTAGCTCGTGAGTTTTCTTTTGTTGACGATTGAGGCTGGCCACCAATTCATGCAGATCGGCGACAGACATAATTTGTGGTTCATAATTCATCATTTATAATTCCTAACCACTTAATAAAGCCTCGACAAATTCATAGCTAGAAAAAGGTCTGAGGTCTTCGATCCCTTCACCAGCACCGATAAACCGAATTGGTAAGCCGAGTTGTTGGACTACTGCTAAAGCTACACCACCTTTGGCCGTACCGTCTAGCTTGGTTAATACTACTCCACTTAGCTTGGCAGCCTCTGCAAAAACTTGTGCTTGACGTAGACCATTTTGTCCTAATGTGGCATCCAGTACCAGTAAAGATTCTATCTGAGCATTGCTAGCTTGTTTGTCTATAATCCGGCGGATCTTACTCAACTCATCCATCAGGTTTTTTTTGTTTTGTAATCGTCCGGCAGTATCGACTAATAATAGCTCGGTATTGCGCGATCGCGCCGCACTGATAGCATCGTAGACGACGGCGGCGGGATCGGTATTTTGACCGGGGTTGGCAATGACTTCAATGCCGCTGCGCTGTCCCCAGACTTTGACTTGTTCGACGGCGGCGGCGCGGAAGGTGTCACCAGCCGCGATCAGGCATTTATAACCCGAGGCTTGGCTCATATGTGCGAGCTTACCAATAGTGGTAGTCTTGCCCACTCCATTGACGCCGACGATCAGCCAAACATTCAATTCATTAGAGACGGGGAAGAATTCTTGAGTGTAATCCGATTGGAAGGGTTTGTCGAGTAAGTCGCAAAGGATTTGTTTGAGATAGGCAACGGCTTCCTCTGGGGGTAAAGATTCCTGGCGGAGTTTGGCTTGTAGGGTTTCGATAATATAATCGGTTGCTTCGATCCCGACATCTGCTTGGAGAAGTAAAGTTTCGATCGATTCTACTGCGTCAGGATTGAGTGGGCCTTGACCGATGAGGGCTTTAAATTGATTGACAAATCCCCGCCGCGTCTTGTCTAAACCCTGCCGCAGTTTTTTGAGCCAGTTAATCTCATCGAGGGACACTTGCTCGGGGGTACGTCCTCGATCTGCAAGTACTTTTGCCGACCACAGAAAGTCGTCATCGAGCGCCAGATCTGCCGCAGGTGCCTCTGGTTCGGCAGTTTCGATCG
>NZ_JANLWO010000801.1:0-4461 GCF_031364565.1 Chamaesiphon sp. OTE_20_metabat_361 | reverse complement strand
TGAATCAGCATCTACAGCCGATCGAATCTTCAACTGACGATGTAGTTGTTGCGGCAGGTACAAAGTGACCTTTTGCTTGTCTTCCATACGATTCTCAACTGCTTTACCCGGGTATGTCTCCACTTTAATCGGTCTAAACTTGACTGTCAAGCTGGCATAGAGTTTTAGCGTCACATCTTAACATTAGTTTACAAAGGCTCCGATTCAGACGATTTTTGACGATAGAGCAATTCCAGGGGAAGCTGGTCGGGATCGGCGATGAAAGCCACTTCATAGACAGTCGCACCAATGATTTGCTGAGTCGGTGCCAGCAATATTTTCGGTGCTGTTAAGCTAGCTGTTTGTAAAGTTGTGGCAAACTCCGCTAGCCAGGTTGTCAAATTTGCAGCTAGATCCGTCAGGTCGAAAGACAGGTGATAATAGCCCACATAATGCTCGTCATTGAAGGCATCGGGCGCTGGCTTGGGTTCGGGAATTTGAATCAATTCGATCCTACTGCTGAGTCCCGCCATCCAACAAGCCAGCGTATAGCCAGTCGTAAACCGCTCGGTAATGGTAAATCCCAAACATTCGTAAAACGCGATCGATCGATGGATATCTGCCGTGCGGATAGAAATGTGATGCAACATAGACAGTGGATAGTGAATAGTGGATAGTGGATCGCGAACGATAGTAGCGTCAATAATCTACCTAAAATAATTGGTTTTCCCAATTCCTACTCACTATCCACTATCCACTATTCACTAATTAAGGTGACATCCGAAAATAAGGATACTGAATCGGAATCCCTGGTTCCTTTTCGAGGTCGAAATTAATTACTTTCCAACAAGGTTGGTCGTTAGCTGCGGGGCTAAATTCGACGGGTAGCCCAAATAGTCGGGGGATTGTCGGCTGTTCGGTAGCACTACCACTCCAAGGGTGATGGCGATTTTCCTTACCAGCATTGTCCCCAACGAGATAACCACCGATCAAATCGCGATAGCGTTCGGCAATAATTACCTTGGTAGCGCGGTAGCCTTGAGTATAAAGCTTATCCAACGCGTCATGAATCTCAAAGCGAATGCCGTCAGGATGGGTGTGTTGGCGATACCATTCCCCTTCCCACAGACACCAATGTCGGCTCGATTGCAGGTGGACTAATTCGCCCGTGTGCGGGTCTGCTTCAAAAGCCCCATGTCGAGAGCATAAATAAGTATCTGTCAGTGTCAGAGCGGAAATGGTTTGCCGACAATGGGGACACTGAATCTCTGGACCAAAAATGGGGTACTGAAGAGCAAAGTTCATGTCAGGAGCGCAGCAGGTAAGATGCCTGTGCGGGATGGGAGAAAAGCAGTTTCGAGCTTGGGTCTACTTTATTGCATTATACTTGACGCTCCCCGATCGGCGCGAGGATCGCCAGAGAGAATCAAACTGGTGGCTGGGGCAAAATTTTGAAATCAAAATCGCGATTGGAGTGTTTTGACAGATTTGTGGGAATGATAATGCTATCCTCAGTGCGCTTATTTAACATCAATGGCTCCTGTCGAGGGCATTGTTACTAGCACCAGTTAGTCGTTGGGACGTTTGCGAGATCTTACCCTCTATTTTATGGCTTTAATATATGGATGAATTGATTTTATTTTGAAGCCGCACCCGATCTGCTGACTTACCTCGGTAGCGATCGTGGAATATGCGTAAATTCACAGACTGATATCTCGATGGAGAATTGTGGGTAAAATAAGATCGAACTAATTACTTCAGCTCAAAGATGTCGTAAATTATTAGTTATTATTTTAGCCAATATCATATATCTATTTAAACTATGATATCCGATTTTACCTGCTTGAGATTAGCCTTCTATATGACTTTATCGGTTGGAAAGGTTTTCTCAGCCGACAGGATACCGCCAGCAATTATGGGATTGCGGCAGGGATAGTCATGCAATCTTAGCTTTTGCTTCGGTAACGGCTTTGCCACGAAATTTTAAATAATTGAAGTCAAGCTAGAATTCAACCAATTATTGAAAAGTTGATGTTAACCTTGGCTACAACCAAGATATAAAAAATATCTGTTTAGGAACAGGAAAATGGACGACAACAAGCAGCAGATTATTCACTACTTTATTGAAGAAGCACAAGAACATTTAGAGACAGTAGAGCAAGGACTACTAGATCTGGCAGAAGTGATCTCTGATGCCGAACGTGTCAATGAAATGTTTCGCGCCGCTCACTCGATTAAAGGTGGTGCCGCGATGCTGGGTTTTGAAGGCATTCAAGCAACCGCCCACAAATTAGAAGATTGCTTTAAGATTTTACGGGATCAGCCCGTCCCGATCGACCAAAAATTAGAAACCTTATTTCTCGGCGGCTATGATGCGCTCAAGGCACTGGTTGAAGAATTAGCAAACTCGCCAACACTGAGTTTGCGTCCCGAAATCGTTGCGGAAATTCTCACTGGTTCGGCGGCAAATTTTGTGGCGTTGCAAGAATATCTCGAAGAGATGCTCAATACCAATACCCACGATACGATTAGCCGCGAAACCTCAGTCGTAGCAACAGAAGTAAGTATTGGTGGCGGTATAGCCGTGATGGCACCACCCGTAAACATCGTTGCCGTAGTGACTAGTACGCTTCAGCAAATGTTGGCACTATTTAAACAAGGTGACAATCCGGCTAATAGACAACAACTCGCGAGTATCTCTCAATCCTTGACGAAGCTCGAACCCGACGCAGCAAACTGGCAATCGCTAGTCCACGCTACTACCCAAGCGATCGTCAATCCCCACAACACTTATAATGCGGTAGCGCCCCTGATTATCCGCGAGCTAAAACAAGCTGGTGATTTATTGGCAGCACGGCGAGATCGCGAGATCGCGATTTCGGCGAGTCTCCAGCAGGCAACTACTACTGCGGCTCCCGTAGCCCCCGTAGCGTCCACCGCACCAGCAGCTACCCAAATTACCATTCCTGTGGATGTTCGCGGCGCAGCTCAAGGTATCCTCCAAAACTTCAGCCGTCAGCAAGTGACTGAGTTGGTGGTCTTACTGCATCGAGTGATTTCCAATTCTAAGCAAAACTAGTTGCACCCAGATCTGGCGGCACATCTTGCCATCTCCCATCACCAACAGCGCGAATCGCTGCGGTGAGATCGACTTCCTTGGTGTACAGTGCGCGACCGACAATTGCGCCAGTTACACCTAAAGTAGTCAGCGATAGCAAATCGAGCAAATCTCGCAGGGAACTCACGCCGCCAGAGGCAATGACGGGGATCGAGATCGCGCTAGCTAGTTCCCGAAGTGCTGCCAAGTTTGGCCCGGTCAGGGTGCCATCTCGATGGATATCCGTGTAAATAATTGCGGCGGCACCCATGTCTGCCATCCGTTGTGCTAAATCTACCGCCGTTACTTCCGAAGTTTCTAGCCAGCCTTTAGTTGCCACTTTGCCAGCGCGCGCATCGATGCCGATGACGATTTGCTGCGGATATTTTTGACATAAATCTTGGACTAATTCTGGTTGTTCTACCGCTACTGTTCCCAGAATAATCCGATCGACTCCCAAATCCAATAGCTGCCTGACGCTCGCTTCAGTTCGCAGTCCGCCACCGACCTGAATCTGTACTGGTTGAGTCGCAGTTGTTTTGACCATTTCTACAATACTCGCGATCGAGTCTAGATTGACAGGATGCCCAGCTTTAGCCCCATCTAAATCCACTAGATGTAATTTATTGGCACCTTGCACCAGCCAAGAGTGCGCCATATCAGCAGGATTATCGTTAAATACCTGCGATCGATCGTAATCACCCTGATACAATCTGACACATTTACCATCTAACAGATCGATCGCGGGAAAAATATCCATAAGTTTTGAGAAGAAATTAGAACATCGCTCGATCGAATTATACAAATAAAGCACGATCGGCAAACGCCATCTGGTAGTTACCACGATCGCATCAAAGCGAGGTATTGCCTACTATAATTAAGCTCCAAGCGAGAGAATTCACACCAGTTTACTACCTCTATCCCCTATCCCATCTTGCTTACCGCCCGATTTAAGATCGGTTTTCCTACCACGATCGAGACTGCCATAGGTGACAATGGAAATGTTCAGATCTTTAAAATCGAACCATGATTGTTTCCAACTGGCGCAAAGCGTTATTACCACTTCTTTTATCGGTAGTCTTACTATTTTCTGCTTGTTCGAGTAAAGAACCATCTAAGTACGCCGCAACTCAAAAAGAAACGTCGGGCAGAAATGCCCCCGCCGCAGTCGCTAAAAATGCCGCAGACGGCGGTCAATTCAATCAATTTTTCCCGGCTGCTGCTAATGGCTATGCCCGCGTCTTCTCCCAAGAGAAGAAAGGCTTTGCTGAAGCCAAACTCAACAAAGACGGTAAAAATGTCGCGGTACTCTCCATCAATGACACAATTAGCCTTCCTATGGCAGCCAAAAAATACGAAAAGAGTATCAGCAAACTCAATAACTA
>NZ_JANLWO010000750.1:0-3467 GCF_031364565.1 Chamaesiphon sp. OTE_20_metabat_361 | reverse complement strand
CGATCCGACTGGGGACTATTACGACCCCAAAGCCACCACAGCCGCCCCTCGCTGGCATACCGTCAAAGTCGAATTCGTCCGCGCTTTTGGGGCGAAGATGACCCTAGAAACTCTCCGCCAGACGTTTACACCGGAACAGTTACTAGTTGTCAAACAAGGCAATCGTCTATCAGTGATGCCGATCCTCAGACAAGTAGCCGCACAAATCATAGAAATCGCAGACTCAGCATCTCCACCAGCGTAAAATGCGACCGAATTCTCTATTCCCTATTCCCCGATTGAGTAAGTAGTGCAAAATTTATTAAATAGATAATGCCTGAAACCTAGATGGTGGGCAATGCCCACCCTACTGTGACGACCAGACTAGTTGTCAAACAAGGCAATCGTCTGTCGGTGATGCCGATCCTCGGACAAGTAGCCACCCAAATCCTGTAAATTGCAGACTCAGCATCTCCTCCACCAGCGTAAAAAGCGATCGAATCCTCTATCCCAACTCCCAACTCCCATCTCCCATCTCCCAACTACATATTTACTGGTAACTTAATTCCCCAGCCTTTGTAATTGACATAATAACGTCCGCTCCGGGGCGGACAACCGATGGTATCGCACAAGTGATGGGTAAATCTTTCCTCCATCGCCCGTGCGGACTTTTCGAGGGGGTTATTTTGATAGATTTGTCCGCCACGATAATAACCTTGGAAGTAGCGTTCGCCAAACTGACTGATGCCGCCAGCTTGTTGGCATTGTCTGGCATGAGTGAGTTCGTGAGCCAGTAGCACCAAGCGATCGGTATCGCGGGGTCGATCCCCTGCCCGGATATAAATCCGGTTGCAATAAGTTTGAGCGGATGAATCGACACCACCAATATGCGTTTCCTTACCGCCCTGCGACCAACGATCGAGTAGTTTGGCTTGGTATACTACAGTGACGCGATCGACTAGATCGCCAAATAACGGTCGCAAATATCGCTTCTGAGCTAGCTCCAACGCTTTGCCAGGGGGATTGCGAAATTCCATGATTTGGGCGGCTAGGGGCAGCATGGTAGCACCAGTTTCGCTCCAGGCTAATTCGGAGCTAGGAGCGGCAACTTTGGGAATCTGGGGCAATTGAATCGTACCGATTAAGGTCGAATCTTTGCTAGTTAAGCGGTCGGGCAATGAGTGTGGCAACAGCAATGTCACGATGGCAACTGCTGTGACGGTAATAACTAAGCAAAATTGACAGAACTTTCTCAGATTCGAGATCATCACTCAACACGGCTTGAAGTAAATTTAGCAATCGAATTTATCTGGATTTACAAATCCCCTGTCTCATCATAGCAATCCCGTTGGGGTTGAGATCGTCGCGATCGCGACATCTACTCGTTTTTAGGCTTTAGGCTTTAGGCTCTAGGTGACAGATCTCGGCAGTTGGGCCAACTCAAGCAAATTTTACCAAACACTTCTCAGGGTGCAACTAAATAGCTAGAATTAGATCTAAAGAATCTTTTACACAGTCACAGGACTAAATAATTTATGACCCCCTCACTTGCTAATTTTATGTATAGTCTGCTTGCTGGCGGATTGATTATCGTCGTCCCTGCGACGATCGGTCTGATCTTCATCAGCCAAAAAGATAAAATTCAACGCTACTAAGATTTATCAATGTCAGATAATTCTAGCCTCAGTTAGGTCTGATGACCGATCTGAGGTTTTGTTGCGGAAAAATTAGCCGATCTACGGATGGACGAACGGCAGCGATCGAGCCAAAATAGAAGTGGTGAAGTTTTTGCCATAGTAGAAGCTTCTAATTAGTCGATCGACACCAGCTAATGGTGAATGCTAAGATCTACGAAGAATCGAATAGCTTTTTACCATAATCGAGTATTTAATGTCCCAACGGTTTACACCGTTATGTTTTACACATTGAGGAAATCACCGTGATTGGCATTTCTGCGGCTGCACTATTTGGTCTAGTTTTGATTATTGCGTCTCTGAGCCTGTTTCTGACCAGCAAGTTCAAGCCCGAGCTGTATCAAGAGTCTGACAACATTTATGCTGTCATTGGCATTGTTTGTGGTATTTTGCTGGTGGCTAGCTACGATTTAGGCGCAGCAATGGCCTTCCAGCAAATGCTGATGATTGGCTCTCTGATTACCATCATGTGGCAGTTTATTCAGGTGCGTGCCGAAAATAAGCAGCTCAAAGGCGGTGGTCGCGGTGCTGGTCGCGAAGCCTCCTCACGGAAAGGTTACACAGCTCAGATTGATGATGAGCCAGCATATGCGCCAGCCGAACGGCGCAATCGTCGCAACAAAGATAGATTCGATCGTAATAACAACGAACGCGAAGACCGAGAAGAGTTTTCTAGTCGTCGTGCGACTAGAGAGTTGCCGGAAGACAGGTTTGCTCAGACAGCCCCGCGCCGCCGTCTCGCCGAGCCAGCTCGCACCGAAGTAGGCTACCTCGATCGTCGTCAAAATGAAAGTTGGGACGAAGAGGACTGGAACGATGCTAATGATTCTGGCGAACCAGTACAGGTGCGCCGCGCCTTACCAGATGCCGATCTAGCTAGCACCCAGTCGCAACGTCAATCGCCGAGAAGAAGATCGGATCGTCCCGTTGGCGTTGGCGAAGCCTCTCGCAGAGAAGCCTATCTGAAAGATAATTTAGATGAGCCGCCGCAACGAGAATGGGATCTGACGGCTACTGCCGATCCAGATGTCAACCCTCGCCGCCGTCGCCGTCCAGAGCGCGACCCAGCGGAGCCAGCTCGGGATCGATCGGCAACAGGGCAAACTGGGACAACCACCAACTATATCGACTACGAACCAATCGATCCGCCAGCAGGACTGCCGACATCCGGCCCAGAACCGATCGTTTTCCCCGATCGCTATTAAAAGTACATTTAGCTTAAAAACACGCTTTCTGAGGCAGCTTAGCCCTAGAGAGCGTGTTTTTTAATTCGTGGGTATGCTAAGTGATATAACGCTACCGCAATCCCAACCACGTCCACAAATCTTGCCCTGTTACTAGTTCTATCACCAATAATATGACGAAGCCGATCATGGCAAAGCGGCTGTTGACAGTCTCGGCATAAGCATTCCAGCCAAAACTAGGTTCGACAGCGGGCGTGGCAATCTGAGTGTCTGTTTGTGTTTTGATGGTCACGATCGGTCTTTACCTCTGAATTTATTTGAGTCATTTCGATCTTAATATATCTCCAAACCTACTCACATCGCCATTTACAGTAAATGTGCGATCGAGATCGACGATTGTACTGTGATGTCATCACAAACATTTATAAGAACATAGATAACAATATAGATAAGTACACAGCAAACACTAAAGATTGACAAAGTAAGTGAAATCACGTAGAGCGCCAGATCGAATATTTCCTAAATACTCACAACTGGTAATCCCACTGATGGAGTTTGACAAGAATTGAGACTAAACTTAACGAACTAGAATTAACAATAACATTTGTTG
>NZ_JANLWO010000740.1:0-6578 GCF_031364565.1 Chamaesiphon sp. OTE_20_metabat_361 | reverse complement strand
ATACCAGGGGAAACATTACCACTAATTCCTTACCAATCGCAGGATCTCGCTCGCTTAATCGAATCATTTCGGCAACAGCAGGCGAGTGGCACTTTACAGTTGGAAGTGGAGGTACAGCCTGGTAAATGTTGGCAGCGAGTCCTAATTTGGTACAAGGGGGAAATTACATACGGTGGCAATAAATTAATCGATCGCGGCGAACTAATCAGAACGCTAGTTCAAAAATTTAAGCCAGAATATACACAATCGATCGAGGGTTGGCTGATTCAGCAGTTAGTTTACCCGCATTCGAGTCGAGAACTATTGACCTTTTTGGTGCAGCGACAGGTGTTGAGCTGGGAACAGATCGAGACTTGGGCGCAGGGACAAGTCGTATTTACCCTCGAACAAGCGATTAGTTTTGCGGGTAAATATCGGTTTAGTCCGCAAACCGAAGTGGACTTCTACCATCGGGCGGAGGGCGGTGGCTTGAACTGGAATCAGCTCATGATGACTGTCAATACTCGCCAGCAGTATTGGAGCAAAATTAGTAGTTTGATTCCGAGTATTGCAGCAATTCCCTTGCCACCAACGCCAGCAATGCTGGCAAAGATCGCCGAAGTCGCCATCAAACAACATTCTCAAAAGTGGTTTGACGGGCAAAAAACGATCGTCGAGATTGCTAGTGTCCTCGATCGCGATCCGCTCCAAGTCGCTCGCTCCTACGCGCAATGGGTACAAATGGGCTGGATGCACACTCAAGCGCCGATCCAAGGTGGGGGTGATATTTCCCTCGAATCGATCGTGCCGCCCGAATTGCCGATTGTCTTATCTGTCGATGATAGTCCGATCGTCCAAACGCGGATCAAGCGGGCACTCAGCGATATCTGCGAGGTACTACTCGCCAATGATGCGATGAGTGCTTTACATTTACTGGCGCGACAGCCAGTCGATTTGTTGTTGCTAGATGTGACGATGCCCGGAATCGATGGGATCGAGCTATGTCAGACGCTGCGGCGGATGAGCAAGTTTACGCAATTGCCGATTATTATGCTCACAGCTAAGGATAAGAGCTACGATCGCGCCCTAGCCGAAATGGTCGGCGCAACTGAATATCTCACCAAACCGATCGACGATGCCAAGTTGGTAGCAATTGTGAATCAGTACACCAAAGGTGGGCATATTCAATGATAAGTATCCGCTCGATCGCACCCAATCTATATTCATAAACATCATGTCAGGTAAGCCGCATCTGATCTTTGCTTTGCATGGATCGCTGTATGGAATTAGTGCCGATTTTGTCCGCCAAATTTGTTCGTTGCCGGAGTTACACACCTTAGCCACCGCGCCAGCCGATATTTTAGGTATCTTTAATTGGCGATCGCAAATGGTGCCAGTAATGCACTTAGATTTGCGATTTGGGCGAGGTTTTTCGGGTTGTAGTGTGAGCGATCGGCTGATCGTAGTTGAGTGTCAAGGTATCCAGATGGCGATTGTCGCCCATGAGGTATTTGACGTCCAAACGATCGATCCGCAGCCATTAGACACCGCCTTGATTCAAGCTCGCCAAGCAGCAACCGATCGCCACTTTATCAGTGGGATCGCCCAAGGTTTGGACGCGCCCATAACTTGCCTCGATCTCGATCGGCTCATTCGCGAACCCGAAGCTGTGGCGGCATTGGATCGCCAAACTAGCTCACCACTGATTGCTGGCGCAAGTGCGGACTTTTATAGTCGCTGTTGCCCCGAGGCTAGTATCGCCGACAGAGCGACATTTGCCACGCGCGCCCGTCAACTCCAGACAGCGATCGATCTAACTCAGAGCAGCAGTGACGAGCAGGGAGTATTAGTCGTCCAGATTGGCTCGGAATATCTCGGATTGCCACTCGAATTAGTCCTCGATGTCGATGTACTCGATCGCTTTTCGATCTCACCAGTCCCGATTGCACCGGAACATATTTTAGGTCAAATCAACTGGCGGAGCGAAATCGTGCCTGTACTAGAGCTGAGTAGTATCTTGCAGATGCCACCGCTACCACGTCAGGAAGTAGTTGTCGTCGAGATCGATAGTCTCAAAATGGGCATTGGCGTCGATCGCATTTTTGATGTCTTTTATCTCACCGGAGATCGCATTGACGCACTGCCAATCTCCGCCAGCGATCGCTCTCGTCAGTATCTACGCGGAGTATCAAAATATGCCGATGGCTTGATGTATTTGCTCGATCTGCGCGAGTTGGTAGAACGCAAGTTCTTAGTAGCTAGTGCGGCATCTCTCTAGCAACTGTGACATAAATAAAATAGCACTTCAAGATCGCCACGGTTGCCAATAACTAGCATTCTCTAACTCACATAACAACTTAATTTTCAAAAAATCACAAACTATCGATTAGCTCAAACTTTATATTTTTAACTTATCTCACATCATCCCCTCCGAAAGTATATGCAAACCAATCTCTGGAATAGAGTTAATACTTTATCCTTTAAGACCAAATCAACACTGATCGCGATCGCCCTAGGTATTCTCCCGATCGCCACAATTGGCACGACTACTTATCTGCAAGTTAGTACTGCCAGCCAACAGCAAGCAGCCAAAAAGGAAAAAGAGCGCGCAGAACTGATCGCCGATAAATTCAATCGATTTATGTTCGAGCGCAATGGTGATGTTTCGGTAATCGCTGCACTACCAATTTTTAATAGCGCTAAAGTAATCGCAATTAGTTCGACAGCCGAAAAAACTAACCTACTCGATCGATTCATTGATACTTATCAGGTTTATGACAGTATTGCTGTATTTGACATCAAAGGTAACTTAGTCGCTCAGAGTAAAGGAGAGTCACTTACCAAAATTAATCACTCAAATCGTCAGTATTTCAAAGATGCGCTGAAAGCGGGAAAAGCAGTTGTTTCCGCACCAGAAGCTAGTAAATATACTGGTAGAATCTCGGTGTTTTTTGCCGCACCAATTAGGGATTCAATTACGAATAATATTATCGGGGTAGTCAGAACGCGCACCCCAGTCGAGCGACTGGGAGCAGTGCTAGAAGATTTCGCGAATAAGCAAGAACGCTATCACATTATCGATCGCCAGAATAACAAAGTATTTATTAGTTCTAACGGGGAATATACCGATCGGCCAGAATCTCCAGCAATGCTCGCAGCACGCACCAAGGGTGGGCTCATCTTACGCCAACAGACTGGGAGCAATCGATCGGAATTCCTGAGTGCGGCTCCCTTTAAAAAGCTAGAGGGCATGACAGAATTGCCCTGGACAGCGGTAGCAACGATCGATGAAGATGCTGCCTACATCGAACTGCAAGGGCTGTTGTGGACGACTCTACTCGGGGCGATGACCACAGGTGCATTGACAGTCGGATTAGCGATTTTCTTTGCCGATCGCACCGCCAGATATGTCCAACGGACGATCGCGACGATTACCAATTCTGCCAACGAAATCGTCGATTCAGTTGAGTCTCAAGAGATCTCCATCAACCAACAAGCTAATTCCGCGATCGCCACGACAGATAGCGTCAATGAATTAGAAAATATCTCCACCGCCACCGCCGCACAAGCTACCGCATCCGCTACCGGAGCCAAACAAGCCCTCTCACTGGCGGAAGAAGGGTCTAAAGCCGTCCAAAAAACCATCCATGAGATTTCGGAACTACGCGATCGCGTCGATGAAATCGCCCAGCAAATCGTCAATTTGGGCGAACAAACCGGACAAATTACCAACGTCTCCGACTCCGTATCCGACTTAGCCAAACAAACCAACATGCTCGCACTCAAAGCCGCTGTAGAAGCCGCCCGTGCTGGCGAACAGGGGAAAGGCTTCGGCGTAGTTGCTGGTGAAATTCGGAAACTAGCAGATGAAAGTAAAAAATCTGCTCAAAAGATTAACGATCTGGCGACAGATATTCAAGCCGCGATCGCCCGCACAGTTACCGTCACCGATCGCGGTACCAGAACCGCCACTGAAGGGATTCAAATTGCCGAAAATACCGCCTCGACCTTTATCGGCGTTACCGATGCTGTCAACAACGTATTTTTGAACTCTCAACAAATTTCCGCCAGTACCCAACGCCAATCTACCGCGATTCAACAGGTACTAGGCGCAATGAACGCCATCTCCCAAGGCTCTCAAGAAAGTGCCATCGGGATGCACAAAGTCAAAACCTCTACTAGAGAACTCAACCAGATTGCCGATGAGCTGCAAGCAGTGGTGAGTTAGGGGATAGGGGATAGGGGATAGGGGATAGGGAGGACAGACGCAAGCGTCTCCGAACCTCCAAACCCCCACAACCCTCTATTCCCTATTCCCTACCCCCTATCCCCTATCCCCTATCCCCTATCCCCTAATCATGCTATCCAACTTCAAAACCAACTTCCAATCCAAATTCAATAACCTGACTTTCAAAACTAGAGCGATCGGTACTGTCGTATTGCTATCGGTCTTGCCCGTGGCTACGGTTGGCGGTCTAGCCTACTTCGCTTCTTACGATAGCTTGAAGAAGGTAGAAACAGAAAACCAACAATTGGCAACTGGCACACTAGCAGATGCCCTGACTCGCTTTATTAGTATTCGGAGCAAGGATGCTCAGGCTCTTGCTAGTTCGCCATTGTTTGATAACCAAAAGATTTCCAAAGGCTTAACGATCGCGGACAAAGAAGCATATTTGAATGATTATCTCGCTCGATATACATTCTTTGATGGAGCGGAGGTTTTAGATCTTAAAGGCGATCCGATCGCGTTTTCCAAAAAAAATATTAAAACTAATTATGCAGGCCAAATTTATTTCAAAAACGTTCTCAAAACTGGTAAGCCTTTTATCAGTAGCGTCGAAATTTCTAAAGTTACTAAAGCACCATCGATCTTCTTTGCTGCGCCAGTCAAAGATAACGTCACAGGTCAACTCATTGGCATCCTGTGCTTGAGAATGCCTGTCGCCAGTCTCAAATCGATTGCCGAGCCGTACGCTACCAATAGCAACGAATGGCACATTATCGACAAAAATACCAATAAATTTGTCCTCGCACTCGAAGAAAACCAAGTCGGGCGGAGTACTAGTGACTTTTCTGAATATGAGCGGTTGAAAAATAGTACCAAGCCGCAGTCTACATTTGACGTCGATCGAGTCGATAATCAACAGCAGTTAATCTCCGTCTTAAGCTTGCCCAAAACTGAAGAGCTAGGCGCGAGTAATTTGGGCGTCATTCTGTCAAAAGACAAAGCGATTATCGATGCCAAAGAAAGTAGCGTCCTACTGATCTTAGCACTGGGGATGTTGACCACAGGGGCGGTGACGATCGGCTTGTCGCTGCTGCTCGGAAATCGCATTACCAAGTTTATTCAACAGCTAGCAGACTCGATCGCCAATTCCACAGGCACGATCGTCGATACAGTCGAGATGCAGGAAGTCACCGTGAACATGCAGGCAAACTCCGCGATCGATACCAGTAAAACCGTCAACGAACTCGGCGCGATCTCCTTCCAGTCCGCCGCTCAAGCCGAAGCCTCCGCCAACGGTGCCCGCCAAGCGCTGTCGCTCTCTGAGGACGGAACTCGCGCGGTACAACAGACCCTCCAAGGGATGACTGGACTGCGCGATAAAGTAGACGCGATCGCCAGCCAGATCGTCAACCTCAGCGAACAAACCGGACAAATTACCGTAGTATCGGATCTCGTGGCAGATTTGGCAAGTCAGACGAATATGCTCGCACTCAACGCCGCCGTAGAAGCAGCTCGCGCCGGGGAACAAGGTCGCGGCTTTAGCGTAGTTGCCGATGAAATTCGGAAACTCGCCGACCAAAGTAAAAAATCAGCCGATAAAATTAATGCCCTCGCCGATGATATTCAATCAGCAATTAACCGCACCGTCATGGTGACTGATGAAGGCACCAAAACGGTAAACGAAGGGATCGACCTCGCTCAAGCCACCGCCGCCACCTTCGCGGGTGTGACAGATGCCGTAAACAACGTATTCTTGAACTCCCAACAGATCTCCACCAGTGCCAAACAGCAAGCCGTATCGATCCAGCAGGTACTCAGCTCGATGACCAACATCTCCCAAGGCTCCCAAGAAAGCGCCATCGGGATGCACCAAGTCAAAATGACCACCAAGGAGTTGACCCAGGTCGCGGATGAGTTGAAGGCAGCGGTGGTCTAGGGAATAGGGGATAGGGGATAGGGGATAGGGAGAAAATTGGATGGGTATTAGTAGTTTTCGTGAATTAAGAGTTTGGCAGTTAGGGATGGAATTGACCGAAAGAATATATCGCCTAACCGCAGACTTTCCTAAGTCAGAAACGTATGGGCTAAGTAGTCAAATGCGACGCTCCGCTGTATCTATCCCCTCTAATCTAGCTGAAGGACATGGTAGAAACTCAACGAAAGAGTTTTTACAATTTATCGCTATTGCCTTTGGCTCTATCTGCGAACTTGAAACCCAAATTTTATTGTCTCATCGACTGAAATACATTGAAACCACCGATTTAGAAACGACCCTAGCATTATTAACGGAAACTAGTAAAACAACTCGTGGGTTACAAAAAGCTCTTAAGGCGAAATTTGGGGATAGGGGATAGGGTTTAGGGGATAGGGG
>NZ_JANLWO010000717.1:0-2346 GCF_031364565.1 Chamaesiphon sp. OTE_20_metabat_361 | reverse complement strand
CCAATTTGCCAGCTAGTATCTGCCAAACTGGGATCTAATGTTTTGCCGCTAGGCACTAGGGCTATTTCGTCAAAGCCATAGGCTCTACGAGCCGTTTTCCCTTTCCCAATTTGAATATCCACGATCGATCCGACCTTCTTCCAAAAAACGTCTTTAAGTAAGCCTAACAAATAGACTGCAACATTTGTTTACTTTTTTACAGATTTTTGCATGGGGATCGGTATTCTAACGAAACCGATTGGGATTTAATTTTTTGGCATTACCAGTAGTTGCATTTGTGTTACCAGGCGCGCGCAGTTTGGTGGCGGTACCGCCATCTTTTGTCGAGAGGAAGGGACGCAGATCGATATTACTGTTGCTCCCAATTGCCGCAGTTGGTGCTGCACCATTACCGCCATTACCCAGTCCTGGTAGTACATTACCGAGCAGATTGCCAAGGCCATTATTGCCACCGTCGGCAAAGGTATTGACACCTGTGGTTCTTTGCCCGCTATCTGCCATCGTCAGATTGCGAAAGACTGAGTCTCTGGTCGCGATCGCGTCTTGTCCTGATGGTACTGTAAATACTAGACGGCATTCGCTATCGCGTTCGGTAGTCACACAGACCGTATCGTACTGATTTTTGACCTCCGTCCGCAGTTCTTTGAGTCCATCGCGGCGATATTCTTCAAGTCTGCGGGCGATTTCGGTGCAGCGTCTACTCGCATTCCAGTTGCTACCCATCGTGCTGGGAATCGCCCACGGATAGCGTTCGCCCGGTCGATCGATCGGGCGATAAGTCACGGTAGACTCATTATTAATCGATTCGCACATAAAACGTGCCTGAGTTCCCCCCGATGGCACGCTTGTCTGCGGTGTAGGTGGCCCATACTGTGCGCTGGCACTACTGGCTGTCAACACAGCACCTAAGATGGCCCAGCTCCAAATTTTGAGGGATACGTTCATGGGTTTTATTTATTCTGGGGTGAGGATGGAGTGTCAGTGGCTGGAATATCGTACTTGTAAGTTGTAGGACAAGGGATCGATCGAGAATGTTCCAGTTTGAGAGGGCAACAGGGATGTGCGGATCGTGCTGAGAATATGCACAAAGATCTACAGCTTGGCAAAAATTGCAAGTATGCTGATATATTTGTTAAGATGAGTTTACAAAACTTAATAAGCTGTTTTGATGTTCGGCTGTGGAAATAAATGGTAGCTGCGTTTGTTGTTGCCATTCCAGCCGATCTTCACGACCGGATAGATGTTTGAGAGCATGTTTGACACACCCAAAATCACCGCCCAAGAGTTGAGGCAATTGTGCCAGCAAGGTCAACGCGATTTTCGTTGGCTCGATCTCCAATCGATCGATCTGAGCGAATCTGACCTGAGCGGTAGCGATTTTACCCAGGCACAGTTAAATGATAGCAACTTGAGTTGGGCGAACCTTGGGGGTATCGATCTCTCAGCAGCCGTATTTAGCAAAGCAATGTTGTGGCGGGCAAATTTGCGGCAGAGCAAGCTAGTTGCTAGTCGTGGCGATCGATCGACTCTGATTAGAGCGGATCTTAGCAGTGCAAATTGTCATCAGATCGATCTCCAAAGAGCCGATCTCCGGTTAGCGCAGCTTCATTTGACGGACTTAACCGGGGCGAATTTGGCGTGGGCAAATCTCAGCTATGCCAATCTCACCGGGGCAAATCTCACGGGCGCAAATCTCAGTCACACCCGATTGGAGCGAGCGATTGTTATTAATGTTAATTGGCAAGATACCATCCGGTGCGATCGAGATCGCCCAGCAGTAGATTTGAGTCGCTCGATGCCAGTGATGGTGTAGTGACATATCTTAGTGCTTAGTCAACCCACACCGATGCTACGCATACGGTCTGGGCATCAAAAACCCAGACTTCGTGTTTCATCCGCCATTGCCTCCACACAAACAAGTTTGCGTTTTGGTCTTACACAGCGTCCAGAGGTTTGACAAGCCGTCTCGTCCTGACTCTCACACCGCTTACACGGTGTCCACGCAGCCGCCCTGTGTCCCAAGGCAGAAATTACTTGAGTCGGAAACCCACATGGTGTTTGATTCGTCCAGCGGCAGATTTCATTTAGTGGCTATTCTGCTAGTACTTCGTCAGCCTTTTAGACAGTCCACAAGGTCATCAACCTTCTCTAAGATCTTACCAATTTTGAGAATGCTTGTACTCAGCCAAAATGCTTGTTACTCATTCGTTCATACATCTCCCTCCGCTGCTTGCTTCCGGTGGTGGCAAATAGCGGTGGGGAGATGCAATCTCTCATTCGCCTGCTTTCATCCCACCGCCAAGGCGGGTACACCTATGGCGGGGGAATTCCCGCAGTCCTAGTTAA
>NZ_JANLWO010000712.1:0-23733 GCF_031364565.1 Chamaesiphon sp. OTE_20_metabat_361 | reverse complement strand
TCCTAGCGCCCGAGCGGTAGGTAGATCGATCGTCGGTACTTGGGTGAGTGCTTGTCTTTCGGCTGGAGTTAGGGGACTCTGGGGCAATTTGACATCTACTGGTGCTGGTTTCGATCGACTGTTCCAGTTCCGCCAGAAGGGAGTGTAGACACTATAGGGTTGGTTATTGCCAGTGGTAATGGTTGTCGGATCGTGGAGAAGCTGATCCCAATTATTATGCACTGCGATGTTTTGGGCTTGTAAGACACCGCTCACCCGTTCGTCGCGAGTCTTGGCATACGGCTCGACATCACAATGCCAGTATACCGATTTAGCTGCGAGTGCCTTAGCTAATTGGGGAATTTTCTCGATCGGATCGCCATCGAGAAATAATAACTCACTTCCGGCTTGACGGTAATCATCTGCCAAGGCGCTCAAGCAACCTACCAGATAAGTAACTCGGACGGGAGCCACATCCAGCGACAGCATCGCTCGATCGAAACAAAAGACACCGATGATTCTAGCATTAGTATTGCTAGCTTGTGCCAATCCAATGCTATCGACAATTCTTAAGTCCCGCCGATGCCAAAATAAAACTAAATCTGACATGAAAATTAGCTGTAAGAAATGGAGGGGCTGTTGCTCCTTCCCCACAGTGGAGAAGGCTAGAGGATCGTTGAATAAATATTTTCCCAAAAACTGAAACCTAGATAGTGGACATTAACCACTATCTAGGTTTAGGGCACTGCCTACATTATAAATATTTACTTGCTATTGGAGAGCGAGCCGAGTAGAGAACTGACACCTGCTGTCGAGAGATTGCCAAATGCTTTGGGTACACTCTCCGCTAGCGCACCGATCGCCACATTGAGCAGTTTAGCTGGTTCCAGCTCCTGTTTGACTAGATTCCACAACTGTTGAACTTCACTCACATGCAAGCGATTATCTTCGGTTAGCGCCATGATAATCTGATTGCGTAGCGATCGACCTTCGGGAGACATCAGAAATTGGAATCCTAATTGCGCTGTAGGTAAAAGATCGAAATTGTTGTCGCTGCGGGCGATGCCGATCATATTTTCCAGACGTTTCCACTGAAGTTTACCATCTTTAATCACTACTTCAAGCAAGCGACGGCGCATCTCGGGAGTCTCGCCATTAAGCAATCTTTGAGCGACGTAAGGATAGCCGATTTCGACGATCTTGAAATTGGGGTTGAGGCTCAGTGCGATGCCTTCTTGGGTGACGAGGGAGCGAATGATCAGCGAGAATTGGGCGGGAACGCGGAAGGGGTACTGAAACATCAATTCCGAAAATTCATCGGTAATTGTTTTGAAGTTAAAGTTACCGACATTTTCACCGATCGCATTATCTAATACGCGCTCCAGGGCGGGGATAATTGGCGAAATATCGATATCTGGGGTGAGGAACCCTAAATTTACAAAGTCATCGGTGAGCGAGAGATAGTCTTTGTTAATTACATGAACTATCGATCCGGCGATCGTTTCTTTGGTATTTTGGGTGAGTTGATCCATCATCCCAAAATCGATAAATGCCAGCCGCCCGTCGGTGAGGGCAAATAAGTTACCCGGATGAGGATCGGCGTGAAAGAAACCAAACTCCAATAACTGCCTCAAACCAGCGTAAACACATGTTTTAATGAGTTTATCGCGATCGAGTCCCGCTTTGCGGATGCTTTCGAGATCGGTTAGTTTAATACCATCGATCCATTCTAAAGTTAGGACGGTTTGACTACTATATCGCCAGTAAATCGAGGGGACTTTAACTGTTGGATCGTCCTGAAAGTTCGCTGCAAACTTCTCGGCATTCCGTCCTTCATGTTGGTAGTCTATTTCTTCAAATAACTTCGTTCCAAATTCATCGACGACGATCGTCAGATTATCACCTAAATTCAACGGTAGAAACGGTTTTATCCAAGTTGATGCCCATCTTAATAGATACAAATCGCGGGTGATAGTTGGCAATAGATTAGGACGTTGGACCTTTACCGCTACATCTTCACCGCTATACAATTTAGCTTTGTAAACTTGACCTAAACTCGCGGCGGCAACCGGACGCGGTGAAATTTCTTTGTACAACTCTTCGACAGGTTGCTTGAGTTGGGTTTCGATAATTTGCATCGCCAACTCATTATCAAACGGTGGGAGTTGGTCTTGTAACTTGATTAGCTCGTCTAAGTAATCCTGTCTAATCAAATCGGGACGCGTGGAGAGTGATTGTCCGACTTTAATAAATGTTGGCCCCAATTGCGTGAGGATTTCTCGCAGTTGTTCTGCGCGTTGATACTTGTTAATTTCTGTATTGCCGACAGATCGATCGAGTAATATGCCAATCAAAAATCCTGCAAACAACCAGACAATCGTTATTGCCCGCCAAATAACCAGCCAAGGGCGTCTATGATAATAGCTAGCAATCGCTTGTGGGTTGTACCGCCGCAGTTGGGCGAGTTGTTGCTGACTCACAGTTTATATTTTCCTCTTACTCGATCTGTAATATGATAATTATCGACTGATAAAGTTAAATTTCGTTACACTTTTCCTGAATATCTTAACTTTTCTCGCTCGATCGGATAATTATTCTTAATATTAGTATACAAAAGTACAAGCTACTTTGAGCGATCGCAATAACCGAACCTAGTAGCGGGAGTGCGTAGATGGAGATTGGATCGATCGGGAGACAGTAATGTACTCGAATTTGGTGTCGATCGGCAGTAAGATTGAGCTAGAGCAGCTACATTTGCACTCTCTGACGATCTAGAGTACTTGCTGAGCCACTGGAGTGCCACTGGCACTTTGAGCGAGTATCTTTAGCTACTCCCGAACCGCCGCAAGAATATATATTGACTGCGATAGCGCAGCGCTGCCTTAGCAGGTCGATTGCAATTGCTGGTTTTCAGCAGATAAAATTTATAGTGGCGATCCAGCCTTAACTGTGATAGTCAATCGCAATCTCTTCATCAATCGACCGATTATTCAACTCTGAACCCGATCCAAATCATTCGATATTCGATCCAGCGATCGATCTGGGCAAGCAAACAAACCAATATTCGCATCACCCCAAATTTTCAAGGTCATGAGTACGGGTTCCAAGCTTCGCCCCAAGGGAGAAATACTGTACTCCACCTTGGGGGGAACCTGCGGATAGACTTTTCGGGTGATTAGCCCGTCTGCTTCCAACTCCCGTAACTGGTTGGTGAGCATCCGCTGCGTGACAGTGGGCACAAACCGCCGTAGTTCATTGAAGCGCAAAGTGCCATCCAATAGGTGAAACAAGATAACACATTTCCATTTGCCATCAATGAGGCTAATCGTTGCCTCAACCGAACAGCCAGGACTGCAATCGAGTCGGGAATGTCGAATTTTGGTCATTTACGGTATTCTTTTTGATACTTAGTACAAAATCTGTGCGTACTTTACGAACTTGACGATGGTACCTAAAGTAATAGTATGACAAATCGAAGGATCGCAGATGCGAGCAGTTGATTTTAAACGACTTGGAGGCATAGATCGGAATGAAGCCCCGCTCGATATCGAGCTAGTCCGGTCAAAGTAGCTCAAACCACTCCACGCGCCAGTAAAGTTCGCCTCCGCAGACTAATACGATCGAATCAGAAACTAACAATTATGAGCGAACACAATCCAATTACCACTGCTGATGGTATTCCCGTCGGCGATAACCAGAATAGTCTCACAGCGGGCGATCGCGGCCCCATCTTGATGCAGGATTTCCACCTCATGGAAAAACTAGCTCACTTCAACCGCGAACGCATTCCTGAGCGCGTAGTCCATGCTAAGGGTGCTGCTGCTTTTGGGACATTTACAGTTACTCACGATGTCACTCAGTACACTAGAGCTAAACTATTTTCAGAAATTGGTAAGCAAACTCCTATGCTGATGCGGTTCTCAACTGTAGGTGGCGAGAAGGGTTCGGCTGATACCGATCGCGACCCCAGAGGTTTTGCTGTGAAGTTCTATACTGAGGAGGGTAACTGGGATGTAGCAGGTAACAATACACCAGTCTTCTTCGTTCGCGATCCGATGAAGTTTCCTGATTTCATCCACAGCCAGAAGCGCAATCCGCAAACGAATTGTAAGGATGCGAATGCTAAGTGGGATTTTTGGTCGCTCAGTCCCGAAGCCCTGCACCAGATTACCATTTTGTTTTCCGATCGCGGTACGCCGAAGAGCTATCGTCACATGGATGGGTTTGGTAGTCATACTTTCAGCCTCATCGACGATCGAGGTTCGCGAGTTTGGTGTAAGTTCCATTTCAAAACGCAGCAGGGGATTGAAAACTTACCAGCAGCAGAGGCAACGCGGTTAGCAGGGGAAGATCCCGACTATACTACTCGCGATCTGTTTGACTCGATCGAACGCGGCGACTACCCCAAGTGGCGCGTGTGCATCCAGGTGATGACGGAAGAGCAGGCGGCAAAGCATCGAGACAATCCTTTCGATTTAACCAAAGTCTGGTCGCACTCTGAATATCCCCTAATTGATATCGGGATGCTCGAACTCAACCGCAACCCCCAAAACTACTTTGCCGAAGTCGAACAGGCGGCATTTTCGCCCTCCAATGTAGTGCCAGGGATTAGCTTCTCTCCTGATAAGGTGCTGCAAGCGCGGATTATGTCCTACCCCGACGCGCAGCGTTACCGCCTTGGTGCCAATTACCAACAATTGCCCGTAAATCAGCCCAAATGCCCAGTCATGCACTACCAGCGGGACGGCGCGATGGCTTTGGGTGATAATGGCGGAAATACTCCCAATTACGATCCGAATAGTCACGATGCTGCACCTAAGCAAAATTGCGCTTATGTCGAGCCAGCGATGGATTTGGGTCATGTTAAGGTCGTTCGCGCAGCGTCGGTGGAGCCGAATCGCTACGACCATCATCAAGGTAATGACGAGTACAGCCAAGCGGGAGATCTGTATCGCTTATTAAAACCAGATGCCCAACAGCGATTAGTTGACAACATTATCGGTAGTTTGAGTGGAGCGCGTCAAGATATCCAAATGCGTCAATTGTGCCATTTTTTCCGCGCAGATCCGCAGTATGGAATGCAAATTGCCGCAGGATTGGGAATTAAACTCGACCCAGCAATGATGCCATCACTGGCACTTAAATAACGCAAGTTTGGTATCAGGATATTTGCTCCGTTCCCGCACTACCCAAGATTTCGATCGTGGGTAGTGTTACTCCCTTCCCTCCGTCAGAGTATATATTGACTGCGATGGATTGCAATTGCTGGTTTTCAGCAGATAATATTTATAGTGGCGATCTAGCCTTAACTGTTACAGTCAGAGAAATATATACTCTTCGAGCGGAAAGGGAGTAATTATAACGATGCGGAAATTACTGATTACTGGTGCTAGCGGCTTTCTGGGCTGGAATTTGTGCCAAGTCGCCCGCGCTGAGTGGGAAGTACATGGGATCTCTCATCGACATCCGCTCTCTATTCCCGATGTTCGGCTAGAGCGAGTCGATCTGACAAACGCCGAGTTAGTTGCAGCCGCGATCGATCGGATCGCACCCGACGCGATTATCCACGCCGCAGCGGCATCAAGTCCCAACCTTTGCCAAGAGCAGCCCATCCCATCCGCCCAGATCAATATCACCGCCACTCAAATCCTCGCCCAGATTTGTGCGGGGGCAGAAATCCCCCTGGTATTTACCTCCACCGATCTGGTGTTTGACGGTACGCAACCACCCTATCTAGAGACAGATCCAGTCTCTCCGCTGAATATCTACGGCGAGCAAAAAGTAGCCGCCGAGCGGGCGATTTTAGCCGCCTATCCCCAAGCAACAATCTGTCGAATGCCGCTGATGTTTGGTATGGCTCCACCAGCAGCGACGAGTTTTATCCAGCCGTGGCTTACCAGTATGCGTGCCGATCGCAGTTTACAGCTATTTGTCGATGAATTTCGGACTCCAGTCAGTGCGACAACTGCGGCACAGGGACTGTTGCTGGCGTTACAGCACGGCTCGGAAATAATTCATCTCGGCGGTAGCGAGCGGATCTCACGCTATGATTTCGGCTGCTTGCTAGCGGAAGTATTTCAGCTCGATTCGGCTTTATTATCGCCCATCGATCGACGTGATTTGCCGATGACAGCGCCGCGTGCGGCTGATGTGTCGCTCGATAATCACAAGGCAATCTCATTAGGCTACAAGCTGCCATCATTACGGAGTGAGTTAGCATCGCTAAGTTTATCCTTGTGAGGCGATCGAGTAGCATGAAAATAAGATCCCAAATTGTAGGGTGAGTTATCCCGGAGGGTAACGCACCAGACGTAGGTGAGCCAACTTATCACAAACTGAGGTTAATGACAGTTTTAAACACCTTTCTCAGTTCGAGTGAGATGCTTAATCCCAAGACAGCACTGCCCCTACAGGATCGCTCATCACTAGTCGCCACTAATATGAACGACTAATTCGCGGTTGTAGCGGTGTTGACGATGTTCCCACAGATAAATACCTTGCCATGTCCCTAACACCAACTTGCCACGCATAATTGGAATTTGCTCGGAGGTGTGAGTTAATGCCGTCCGAATGTGTGCGGGCATATCATCGGCACCTTCAGCAGAATGGATATATTTGCCGTCTTCTGGGACTAATTTAGCAAGGAAGTTGGCTAAGTCAATTAAGACATCGGGATCGGCATTTTCTTGGATTACCAAGCTTGCCGATGTATGTCTCAAAAAGAGGGTACAGAGTCCGGTTTGAATTGCTGCTTCTGTGACGATATTATTTATCTGAGGAGTAATTTTGACAAAAGATTTAGGAGTGCTGGGAATAGTCAGAAGTTTTTGATAGTGAGTCACGATCGATCTCAATAATATATATTACCAATCTATCTTAGAATTCAAAATATATAAAGGCTAAACTCTCTGGCGGCGATAACAACCAGACAATAGACAGGCAAATCGGAATTAGGGTTAATTTTAGATGCCAATTGAGATTTAATTTGAGGATTCGATCGAAGATATAAGCGATCGTCATTGCGATCGTAATACCCAAAAGGACTAAGAAAATCTGACTGTCGGCTAGATTGAGATTTTCGAGATAAATCTTTGTCACAAACTGAGCATCGCGGGGATAACCCCACAGATGTTGAAATACTAAATTTGATTGAGCTAAATTGGGTAATCGAAACCAGATCCAAGTTATAAATACTAATGATTGAGTTACTATCCAACCGCTGATATGTCCCCAGGGACTTTGCCAAAATAAAGCGAGGGGCTTAATTTTGCCCGATAATACGTGAGTTAAGCGATGGATAACTAGCGCAACTCCATGAATGAAGCCCCACAGAATATAGCCCCAATCAGCACCATGCCAAATTCCCGAAATTAGCATCAGTGCCATGAGATTGAGACAAGTCCGCGCCAAACCCAACCGCGAACCGCCTAAAGGAATATAAATATAGTCACGCAACCAGTTTCCCAGGCTGATATGCCACCGTCGCCAAAAGTCCGCAATACTCGTACTCAGATAGGGAAAATTGAAATTTGTGGGTAAATTAACGCCAAATAAGATGGCTGTCCCGAGGACGATATCGACATAACCGCTAAAATCTAAATATAGCTGTAATCCATACGCAAAAATTGCCAGCCATAGATCGATACTTCCCGCTCGATCGAGTGTATTTGGATCGAATACTAGCTTGACAAATGTTGCTAAATTATCTGCGATTAATGTTTTCTTAATTGCACCACTAGCAATCAACCAGCCAGCTTCTGTCAACCGCTCGATCGAGGGAAATTGTAAGTTATTTAATTGTGGCGCAAATTGATGGTAGTGGGTAATCGGCCCCGAAACTAGTTTCGGAAAAAATGATTTGTATGCAGCATATTTAAGTAGATTACCAGTTGCCGGACTACCTTTGTAGACATCAATTAGATATGCAGCCGATTCAAAACTCAGAAAGGAAATTCCTAATGGCGGTAAAAAATTTGTTTTGAGCCAGATCGCGATCGGTTGTAGTCCATTCGGATTAATGGGTGCAAAAATACTGACGATGAAAGGAATATACTTTGCCAAAACTAGGATTGAAATATTAAAGAGAATTCCGGCAATTAGCACTCGTTTCCGTTGTTGTCTCCCACGCGGCAACCATCGCCAAAAGTAGTCATCTCCCAAGCGATCTTGAACTTCTTTATATTCAATTATTTGACTTTCGAGTAAAAGCTTACCAATCCAATAATTAACCAAAACCATTACGGCAATAACTGGAAAATATTGAAGCTGCCGAAATGAGATATAAAACAGGATACTCGAAATTACAATTACCCACAACTTATGGCTTTGAGTTTTAGCGATCGCCCAATAGAATATTAAAGTAATGCACAGAAAGATCGCATAGGCTGGTGATATAAATTTCATTTAAAAAAATAAGGTCGAGACTTATACAACTCGAATAGAATAGCTATAGTAATACTCATCGATCGTTACCACCTAATCTCATTAACCTGGGCTAAATACTTGCTCACATCGTTGGCTCCAAATTGATTGAGATGGCTTGGATCGGAAAAACGATCGTATTTCCGATCGAACATAACATCCAGATCGATGAAAGTAAGTCGATCTGACTCCATCATTGTCTGCATATATTGTTTAAAAACAACCTCATATTGGCGACGGACTTTATCTAAATAAATATCCGACAATGGCATATTGACAAATACTAAGGGGATCTTCTGACGCTTTAATAGTTCGACAGTTCGATTGAGAGCGCGATCCTGATTGCCGAGCAATTGAAAGTTAGTATAATCGCCATCACTGTCACCCGTGACTTTATTGTATTTCTGATAATAAGTATTGGGATCGAATGTTAATTCGAGCGGCAAGAAGCCATCGAAATTTATTTCGCGAGGCTGTTCTTTCCCATCTAAAGTGTCAACATTTGCAGCTATATCGCTAAGGAGTGCCTGACGTCGATCGGCTGTAGGGATTTTAGACTGCAACCAACTCTTGATAATCGTGCGATGATGATACGCTGATGATACCCGATCCAAGCGCCGATCGATGGCATTGTCGATCGCCTGATAAGTATTTTGCAAAGAAGATTGAGCTTGAAATATTGAGAGACTATTAGTATTGATTGCTGAGATTAAAGCCAGTTGTCGAAAGCGATCGGACATCGCGATTGCTTCGTAAGTGCGATCGCTGCGCCCACTATTAAATGCCCGTGCGCCATCTGCCCAAATTACTAGTTTTGGTAACTGTTGCGGACTTAATAATTGGGTCAAAATTAGATCTACCACTTGAGCGGTGGCACCATTAATGCCAAAATTATAGACCTTGGGATTTTGATAGCCGCGATCGATTAGGCTCCGCCGCAATACTTCAGGATCGACGCCGCGCAACGCGCGAGAACTGCCGACAATCAATACATCCGGAACTCCATGCTGCAAGCACCGCAATTGGTATTGTGCTAATTTCTGTTCGAGCAGGGGATTATTAAATGATGATTGAATAGCCTCAGTCGGAGTATATTTGAGATGTCGGGCTTCGATCGCTAACTCGATCGCTAGATCGCCCATACTTACCAAGCCAACCCCCATCAAGAATAATAGGATGGAGGGTTGCCACCGGAACCGAGGCTGATAGAATAATTGATTAGTTTTAGCCATTACCAATTGTGGTGTCCAGATTCGCGTTTTGACTAAATAGGCACCGATTTTTTGACCCCAATTAATTTTCGGCTTTGCGGCAACAAAGCGCGGTTCTGGCGGTTTTGGTGGCGATGCTAGCGGTGGCAATATCGGTTGTGGCGCATCAAAATCGACGCCGTAAGTCCATTGCGAAATCGATTCCCCAGCTCTACGTCCGTGGACGCGCACGCCCCTAATTCCTGGCAATCTGAGTTGTGTTAAAACTTTGATAACTGTGGTGGCAATTTGACTTTGAATCGGACAGACTACGGCTTCACTCATCACATGCAATAGCTGATGGCGAAATAGCAGTGATAAACTGACACCCCCGTTGGTAAAACACTGTTCTAAGTCGGGATTAAGCAACCGTTCGAGGATAAACTGGAGGGCATTTTCATCGCCCCGTGCGGCCAAAATTATCGGCGTGGGCGAGTAATGCGGATCTCCCAGTGCTGGTAAGTCTAGCCAGTGAATCCAGACGGGCGGTTCTAACTGTCCGCTCAGATCGGGTTGAAATTGAACGCCATGAATTGTTGCGCCCTGAATGCCTTGAGGCGTTAGAGCAATTAGTAACGGCGCGATCGTATCGAGGACGATTTTTTTGGCGGGAAACTTGGCAGCCTGCGTACTCGTCACCGTACAAAAAATCTGTAAAGTGAGATTTTTTAAGACCGTACTGACTTGAATATCTGCTGGTGCTAGCTCGAAATTGAGTAACTTAGTAATCGCTTGCACATCGCCCCACCGCGCCCAACTTCTCAGTCTTACTATGGGCGGCGTGAGATCGAGCTTTAATTGCCAATCGGGGATTTGCGTGCCTGTCGATTCTCGGGCGGTAAATCGCGAAAATTGGACGATCGCATCTTGAAAATTTTGCAGATCGATTTGCCGCAATTGTTGCACTAATGGTTCGGCAAGCAGTTGCGGATCCAGGGTTTTCTGGGAATAACATCTCACCCACAACCGATATTCGAGGGCTTGCCAGCAGGCGTCGGGAGACTGAAAGATCGTCTGCGCATCATCCACCGCAAATTTAGTCGCCTGCGTCAGATCGCGGATCGAAAACTCAAACCTTACCCCGAGCGGACTTAACACCTGCTGGAGCGCTCTAAAAATTCGGCGCTGCTGCGCTGAGGCTGTATCTGTTGTCTGAATGAACGTAGCGTCGCTATCGGTCGAATTAGAGTCAGCCATAATCCTGTGCAGATCTTCACGATCGGTCTCAAAATAAGTAGGTTCGATCGAGATGCCAGCTAAACAACATGTAACGATGATGGAGGTATGCTCCAAGGCACGCTTTAGATATTAACTCTCCAGCAGCCTAATCGCTCATTATCATATCGATTTAACCGTCAATTTGTGAAGATCTACCCATACCCATTTTTTGGCGGTGTAATTTGAGAGGATGTCTTCAATCGTAGATCTCAATCCCCCTGTCTTGTCGTTGTCTTGTCTTGACGCGCTCAATCTGGAGGGAACCTCCGTGACGAGCGCATCCGCTAAATCCCCCTTTTCAAGGGGGACTTTGAATCCGGTTCTCCCCTTTCTAAGGCTTGCTCGGGGGGATTTCCAGGGTTTATGCCTAACGCAATTGGCTTTCAGAGACCCTCTGAGCCACCGGGGATAGATTAAAGCTGTTTGTCAATTAATACCAGCCGGAGCGGGCACAATAGATCGAAGGAAAGTGGACTCGATCGTATGTCACAAGAACGGATTTATTGGTTAGCTTGGTCGAAAGTTGCTGGCGTTGGGCCAATTTTAATCGATCGATTGTGTCAGCGGTTTGGAAATCTGGAAACCGCCTGGAATATTGACAGACAGCAACTCCTCGAAATCGATGGCATCGGTACCCAATTGCTAGCCAAGATTGTTACTGCTCGGGCGAGCATCGAGCCGCACAAATTGGGCGACGAACATACGCTCGAAAATCCCGACTGGTGGGTGCGAATCGATCCTGATTATCCTGCCCTCCTCGCCGAAATTCCCTCAGCACCGACGGTGTTGTACTACCGAGGGCAATCCCAGATCGCCCAACCTCAAGCTCATGCCCCCGCCATTGGCATCGTCGGTACCCGCGATCCTTCCGACTATGGCAAACGCTGGGCGCGCAAGATTAGTAGCGCCTTAGCCAGTAAAGGATATCCGATCGTCTCAGGATTGGCACAGGGCATCGATACCGAGGCGCATACCGCCTGTCTAGAAGCTGGCGGACTGACGATCGCCGTAGTGGGGACGGGGGTAGATATGGTCTATCCACCGCGCAATCGACAGCTCACTGCCCAAATTGCCCAGCATGGCTTAATTGTCAGCGAATATGCCGCCAAAACACCGCCCGATCGAGCGCATTTCCCGGCTCGCAATCGGATTATTGCTGGCTTGAGTCGAGTCACGATCGTCATTGAAGCACCGACTAAATCTGGGGCACTGATTACTGCCTATCAAGCCAATGACTTCGGACGCGATGTATATGCCCTTCCTGGCTCGCTGGAAAACCCCAACTCTCTGGGATGTCTGGGACTACTCAGTCGCGGCGCACAGCTCATCCTCGGCTTAGATCATCTGCTCGAATTACTCGCCGCCCTCCCGCCGCTCGATCTGGCTGTGACTCCAACACTCCAGCCTGCCGCAATCGGTCGAGTCACAGTGCGATCGAGTGTACCGGAAACACCCCCACCGCAGCTACCGCCCGATCTGCAACAAATCTGGTTAGTACTTACAGACATACCAGTAAATTTTGATGAAATTGTCTCGAAATCTCAGCTACCAGTCGCAACTGTTTCGAGCAGCTTGATTCATCTAGAGTTACTCGGTTTGGTAACGCAGTTACCTGGGATGCGTTATCAAAAGTAAGTAATTAACTCACATCTTGCATCAAAACATAGTTACTAGTTTTCTAGTGGATAGTGGATAGTTTGGCTCTCCTGCTATTTTGGGGAAATAGCGTACTTAAACATCAACCCTTTACCCCTTACCCTTTACCCTTTCCCCCTTTCAATTATTTCAAGTCGGCTAGCTTGATGCGTGGATCGACAAACTTGAGTAGGAGATCTGCAAACAAATTACCCACAATGAGCATGATTGCCCCAATCATCAGACTACCCATCACTAGATAAATATCTTTGGCAGTAACTGCGGATAAGATTAATTTACCTAATCCGGGCCAATTAAAGAAGAATTCGGCAATAAAGGCACCGCCGAGTAAGCTGGCAAATTCAAAGCCTAATAGTGTAATTAGAGGATTGATTGCATTCCGCAGGGCATGAACGTAGATGACCCGATTTTCAGATAAACCTTTGGCACGAGCAGTCTGAATATAATCTTGGCGCAAGACATCGAGTAGTTCTCCCCGCGTAATCCGTTGCAATCCAGCAAACCCCGTAATCGTCAAAGCGATCGTCGGTAAAATCATGTGCCATAAGATATCAAGTAGCTGGCCGAACCAGGATAATTGGTCGTGATTGATACTAGTTCTCCCGCCTACCGGGAGCAACGGCGAAGTGATTTGCGCGACAACTAAGAGTGATAAAGCGGTGACAAAGCTGGGAAATCCTTGGGCGGTATAGCTGAGGACGCGGAGGAATTTGTCGATAAATTTATTTTGATTTACTGCACCGATAATCCCTAACGGAATTGCGATCGCCCACGTCAAAACTATCGACGCGAGTGCCAGTTCTAGCGTTGCCCTAATCCGCTGCCCGATCAATAATGTCACGGGTTGAAAGTACAGCATACTCAAGCCTAAATTACCCTGAAGTGCTTGAAACAACCATTTAAAATATTGCTGAGTCACCGTTATCAAATCTTTTTTTTCACTCAAGCCAAAGAGCTGTTTTAGTTCTTCTAATCGTTCTGGGGTAATTCGAGGATTTTGGCGGAGGGTATCGAGAAAGTTACCGGGCGATAATTGAATGATGGCAAAGCATAAGATGGAGGCTAGAAATAGCGTCAGTAGCGCTTGCAGCGATCGCTTGACAATATATAAAAAAGTTTCACCAGTGAAGATGGCTTGTCCTTGGGAAACAAGATTGCTAGCGGATAGGGTACGAGTCATGCTAGTTATTCAGAATTAGTTAATAGCTGATATCTGAGAGGGTGCCTGAAAAGATTTTATGTTTTTAATCGGAGATCTAAATCCCCCTGTCTTGTCGTTTTTTTATTCGGGGGGAGCCCCCGAATAAAAACGCCGCTGCTTGGTGCAACACATGCGGAGGGAACCTCCGCGTGATTGCATCCGCTAAATCCCCCTTAAAAAGGGGGACTTTGAAAGCCCCCTTTTTAAGGGGGTTGGGGGATTTCTAGGGTATGCGAGTGATACCCTTATACTTTCTAAATATCCTCTTACTCCGATCGAATCTTCTGACACCAATTTTGATAAAGCTGCCGAATTTTAGCGACTAATGGTTGTGGAGTGGGAACTCCCGCTGTCGGTTCGGATTGAATATTTACGAGGAGATTTGCTTCAGCAGTGGCGACATCACCATCGCTATAAATCAGACCGCTAATTGCTTCGATGAGTTCGTCGTCATCGTAGATCGATCGATCTCCCAAATACGCTTGAATCCAGCGTTCGCATTCATCTGGAGTCACCCGTGTCGGACTAGTGAGTAAGGTGTCGATTTCCGGATCGCGATCGAGCTGATGTGTTTGGGCGAGTGTGGTGAGGTATTGCCGCTCTTGGGGCTGGATTTGGCCATCGAGCCAAGCTACACCGATGAGGATTTTCAGTAACGATCGTGCCTGAGCTTGAATATCCATACGACCTATCATAGTGAGAAGTTCTCTTGTCATAATTCTATGCCGATCGCTGCTGACATGGCTGCCCAATTTCCTGCCGATACCCTTGCTAATCTCGATCGGGTCGATAAAATGTGGCAAAATTTGCGTCAGGGGCAAATATCGTCACGAGAAATGGTCGTTTCCAGCGCTGAATTTTTAAAAACCAGCGATGTGGAGATCGCGATCGCGGGTGGTACGCTGGGCATTATCCTCGGAGCGGCACTCCAACGGCGTGGGCTGAAAGTAGCGGTAATCGAGCGGGGAGAGTTAAAAGGGCGAGTCCAGGAGTGGAATATCTCGCGGGCGGAATTGATGGTGTTGGTGGAGCTAGAACTGCTATCTGAAGCCGAATTAGCGATCTCGATCGCCACTGAATACAACCCAGCGCGGATCTCTTTTCCCAACACCCCCGATATCTGGGTGCGGGATGTGTTGAACATTGGTGTCGATCCGGTTTATTTACTGGCGACGCTCAAAACCAAATTCTTGGCAGACGGGGGTAAGTTACTTGAGTTTACCAGTTGCGATCGGGTGACGATCCATCCTAACGGAGTCTCGATCGATTTAGGTACCGGGGTATTAACTAGTAAATTATTTATCGATGCAATGGGGCACTTTTCGCCCTTGGCGGCTCAAGCTCGGGGTAGTCAAAAACCCGAAGGAATTTGCTTGGTAGTCGGGAGTTGTGCGACGGGATTCAATCGCAATGAGACGGGCGATATCTTTGCTTCTATTACCCCAATTCAGCATCAATGTCAGTACTTTTGGGAAGCATTTCCCGCACGCGATGGACGGACTACTTATTTATTTACCTATCTCGACGCCCATCCAGATCGGTTTAGTCTCAAATTCTTATTTAATGAATATCTCCGCCTCTTGCCAACATATCAACAGGTAGAATTAGCCCAACTAAATTTTCAGCGTTGTCTGTTTGGCTGCTTTCCATCTTACCGGGATAGCCCGCTCAAAACCCCCTGGGCACGAGTACTATTAGTCGGCGACAGTAGTGGCAGTCAATCGCCTGTCAGCTTCGGGGGATTTGGGGCGATGATGCGTCATTTATCGCGCCTGACTGATGGGATTGTGATGGCGATCGAGTCGGATGCACTCAGTAATAAAGATCTCCAATTACTCCAACCCTATCAGCCCAATATTGCTGTCACTTGGATGTTTCAAAGAGCGATGAGCGTGGGGATTTCCCAACAATCAAATCCCGATACAATTAATAATTTATTAGCTGCTGTCTTTCGATCGATGGCAGATTTAGGCGACGATGTGCTGCGACCATTTTTGCAAGATGTCGTCCAGTTCCCCGCGCTTACTAGTACGTTACTTCAAACATCACTTACCAATCCGCTCGCCGTAATCCCCGTTGTGCCCCACGTTGGCATCATTACTTTACTCGATTGGCTGATTAATTATCTCAAGCTATGTGGATACAATGGACTTTACCCGATCGGTCGATTAGTTTCGCCACTACTAGATCGACTATCTCCAGCACAGCAGTATTATTATCGGCAACTTTTACAAGCTTATCGCTATGGTTCGGGCAGCGATCTACATCACTAATCGTGAAATCTTAACTCGTAGCTCTAGACTATTAAACAACCCAAGTTGCTTTTAAGCAAAGCGGTTGGAAACCGCTGCTTGTGATGCAAAGTCCGCCTACGCGGACTGAATTGATTAGTCCGCGTAGGCGGACTTTGCATTATTAGCCACGATTTCAATCGTAGGCATTCTCTAGGTACCAACTTAGATTAAATATATAATAGTGATTGATTGGATAATCAATACTTATCCCGGTATCGCCCACACTGAAAATTCCTAATCCTCAATGACTAAATCATTAGCTAATTTTTTGACTGAAATAGATCGCCCTGACGATCGCGAAATAAATCTATCAAAAGCAGCATTGTATATCGCCCAAATTGAGGATCCCGATCTCGATGTCGATCGCTACTTACAAGCTTTAGCTGACATGAGTGCAGATTTAGCTCAAAGAATACCCGCAGATCGCTATCCGCTCAAAGTCATTCAAGTTATTAATGAATACTTGTACACCGAATTAGGCTTTTATGGCAACGAAGCCGATTATTATAACCCGTGCAATAGCTTTCTCAATGAAGTTATCGATCGACGGACAGGAATTCCCATTACCCTAGCCATCATTTATCTCCATTTAGCCAAAGCGATCGACTTTCCGATGGTCGGGATTGGAATGCCGGGACATTTTCTGATTCGCCCTAACTTTGCAAATGCCGGAATTTTTGTCGATGTCTTCGATCGCGGTGAAATTTTATTTGTCGAAGACTGTCGCCAAAAATTGATGAAAATCTATCAACAAGATATCCCCTTCTTACCGCCAGAAATCCTCCAACCAGTTAGCAATCGGCAAATTTTACAGCGAATTCTCCATAACTTACAAGCAAATTATCTCCATCAACCAGACTTCAATCGCGCCCTAGCCATCAAACATTGGCTCGATAAAATCGAACCAGCGCAATAAACCTTGTCGCGATCCTCGGTACGATAGTGAAGATCTGTCCCCAACATTATCTTCTGTGCCACTCGAACCCCGATCGGATCTCAATTACGCACTGGTGCATGAATGGTTGACACCCTTAGCCACTGGCGGCTCAGAATTAGTAGTCAAAGAACTGCTCGAATTTATCGATGCCGATCTGTATGCACTGATCGACTTTGAATCGAGCGACCCCCAGAGCTACCTCTACAAGCGCCAAATTGGTACCACCTTTCTCCAGCATCTCCCCGGAGCCAAAAGTAACGTCCAAAAATATTTACCCCTGATGCCGCTGGCGATCGAGCAACTAGATTTGCGGCACTATGATGTAATTTTATCCTCCGCCCATGCCGTTGCCAAAGGCATCCTGACTACCCCTCAACAATTGCATCTGTGCTACTGCCATACGCCGATGCGCTACGCCTGGGATCTCACTTTTGACTATTTAGACCAAAGCCGACTCGGCAGGGGCATTCCGGGCATCTTGACCCGGTATTTACTACATCAGCTCCGGCAGTGGGATGTCCTCTCAGCCAATCGTGTAGACCACTTTATCGCCAACTCCCATTTTACTGCCAGCCGGATCTGGCGCTGTTATCGCCGCTCGGCAGATGTGATTTATCCCCCAGTCGCGATCGACAGATTTACCTGCAACCCTCACAAAGAAGACTTTTATCTGACCGTTTGCCGTCTCGTCGGCTACAAACAAGTCGCGCTAATTGTGGAAGCATTTAATCACAACGGTAAACAGCTAGTCGTCATCGGGACGGGAACAGAATTACAAAAGTTGCAACAAATTGCCAAACCTAACGTCACGATTCTTGGATTGCAGCCCAATACTGTCGTTCAAGACTATTTAGCTCGCGCCAGAGCATTTGTCTATGCAGCTTGCGAAGATTTTGGTATTGTATTAGTAGAAGCGATGGCTTGTGGTACGCCAGTTATCGCTTATGGAGTCGGCGGTGCTGCGGAAACTGTCTTAGACATTCGCGCTCATCCCGACAGGGGAACGGGAATTCTGTTTCCCACTCAAACCACCGCAGCCATCATCGCCGCGATTGCGACGTTTGAAACTCATCGACATCAGTTCCAAGCAGCGCACATTCGCACTCATGCCGAAGGCTTTGCGACCGACATCTTTCGATCCCAATATCTGAGCTTACTCGATCGTTACACTAGCCAGTGGCAATCGCTCGATCGACGGCAGCAAAGCGAAGTAAAAATGTAGGTACCGACCTAGATAACCATAACTTTTCAATCATATCTGGGGAATATTGGTGATAGAGTGAAATCGAGGAGTAAAATGACCGCAACCGATCGACCTATTGCCAGTCCGGTAGCTAGACAAGCAGCCAACACGAGAGTATTCCGTCGTCATAAGTCTCAAGATCTAACTAAACGATTATTTGATATTGTTTTTTCGCTGTTCGTGCTGGTAGTTTTTGCCCCACTCTATCTTGTGTTGGCGCTGATAATTGCGGGAACTTCTTCCGGCTCGGTCTTCTATATCCAAGAACGCGTCGGTCAGAACTATCAGCGGTTCGGGTGTATTAAATTTCGGACGATGATCCCGAACGCCGATCGACTCCTCCAGGAAATGATGGCAGAATCAGCAGAGCTGCGGCAAGAGTTTTCCGAAAATTTCAAGCTCAAATCAGACCCACGCATTACCAAAATTGGTAAATTTCTGCGGAGTACCAATTTAGATGAATTTCCCCAGTTTGTTAACGTCCTCAAAGGTGAAATGAGTATCGTCGGGCCTCGTCCGTTGGTACCTGAAGAGATCGAGCGCTACGGTACTCAGATCGATCGAGTGTTGACGATTAGACCGGGAATTACGGGACTATGGCAAGTCTCAGGGCGCAACGATATCCCCTACGCGCAAAGAATTCGGATCGATGTCAGCTACGTCAAACGCCGCAACTTCTGGCTGGATCTCCAGATAGTTCTCAAAACTGTGCTCATGACAATAATGCCCAAGAATAATGGTGCGTACTAACCAGAACGCAGGCGATGGGGAAAACTGGTCGCCGACGATCGCAATTAGGATTATGATAATGGGGAACTTAGACCCTAGCGATTTAACAGAAATAACCGATCGCAGCTAAAATGACAGAAATAAAACGCGCATTAATCACCGGAATCACCGGACAAGATGGCTCTTATCTAGCTGAGCTGCTACTTTCTAAAGGCTACGAAGTTCACGGCATCATTCGGCGGACATCGACTTTTAATACCGATCGGATCGAACATTTGTATCAAGATCCCCATACACCAGGGGCAAAACTTTTTCTGCATTATGGTGACTTAGCCGATGGTGTGACTCTCCGCCGCCTCCTCGAACTCACCCAGCCCCATGAAGTTTATAACTTAGGCGCACAGTCCCACGTCCGCGTCAGTTTCGATGCGCCGGAATATACCGTCGATACCGTGGCGATGGGCGCACTCCGCTTGCTCGAAGCCATCCGCGACTACGAACTGCGAACCAAACTGCAAGTCCGATATTATCAAGCTGGCTCATCGGAAATGTATGGCTTAGTTCAAGAAGTGCCCCAATCGGAAACTACGCCGTTCTACCCCCGCAGTCCCTACGCTTGCGGCAAATTATTCGCCCACTGGCAAACCATAAACTACCGCGAATCATATAATATCTTCGGCTGTAACGGGATTTTATTCAATCACGAATCGCCGCGTCGGGGTGAGACCTTTGTCACCCGCAAAATTACCCGCGCGATCGCCCGGATTATGGCCAAGCAGCAAGATAAACTCTATCTAGGTAATCTCGAATCCAAACGCGATTGGGGCTATGCCAAGGACTATGTAGTCGCCATGTGGATGATGTTGCAACAAGAGCAACCAGATGATTATGTGATCGCGACTGGCGAAACTCATGCGATTCATGAATTCCTCACCATTGCGTTCGATTATGTCAATCTCAACTGGAAAGATTATGTTGAATTTGACTCGCGCTATTTACGTCCGGCGGAAGTAGAATTATTGATTGGCGATCCGACCAAAGCTCAAACTAAACTAGGCTGGAAACCATCCGTCACATTCACCGAATTAGTCCATTTGATGGTCGATACCGATCTTCACGCCCTTGGTATCAAATCACCTAACTATCACGGTGAAGAAGTCCTGCCCGATGTTGCGATCGTCCGTCAAGCACTAGCAACCATGCACGATTGAGGTCGCATCCTACCATCGGTTGTCAGTCATAAATCTAAGTCAAAAGTCGTAAGATGTCTGGTAGGTAATGCTGCTGGGCGGGTGACCCGCCCAACCGACCATTTCGGTTACAAGTTATCTTGATGCTAAGGATATTTATTTATCCTCACGGAGTGCCTACCTTTATCGGTCAAGTTTCGACACCAACATTAACAGAATTTATGACAACATTAGATCTATCCACCCAGCGTATTCTCGTTACTGGCGGTGCCGGATTCCTCGGACAACAGGTAATCGAGCAACTTTACGATCGCGGTGCCCATCCCGATAAGATTACCGTGACCCGATCTGCCGATTGTGATTTGCGGGTACTCGAAAACTGCCATCGGGCAGTTGAAAATCAAGATGTTATCGTCCATCTCGCCGCACACGTTGGTGGGATTGGTTTAAATCAACTCAAACCTGCCGAATTATTTTACGATAATTTGATGATGGGCACTCAGTTAATTCATGCTGCTTATCAAGCGGGAGTGGGTAAATTTGTGTGCGTCGGGACGATTTGCGCCTATCCTAAATTCACACCCGTGCCATTTAAAGAAGAAGATCTTTGGAATGGTTATCCCGAAGAAACTAATGCCCCTTATGGTATTGCTAAAAAGGCACTCCTGGTGCAATTACAATCTTACCGTCAGCAGTATGGATTCAATGGTATCTATCTCTTACCTGTAAACTTATACGGCCCTGCGGACAATTTTAAACCCGAAAGTTCCCACGTAATTCCAGCTTTAATTCGGAAAGTACATGAAGCCCAAATTGCGGGCGATAAACAGATTCAAGTGTGGGGTGATGGTAGTCCCAGCCGGGAATTTATCTATGTAGATGATGCGGCTAGAGGGATTGCGATCGCAACTACTAGTTTCGATGGTGCAGATCCAGTCAATCTGGGCACCAACTATGAAATTACGATTAAAGACCTGATTACTTTAATCTGTAAACTGATGGATTACCAAGGCGAAATTGTCTGGCAAGCCGATAAACCCAACGGTCAACCCCGGCGGTGTTTGGATACTCAAAAAGCAGAAGAGTTCTTTGGATTTACCGCACAAGTAAAAATTGAGGAAGGTTTGAAAAATACGATCGAGTGGTATCGCACTCACTCATAGTTAGTAGATTCACATCGTACATCAAAACAAAGTGAATAGTGGATAGTGAATAGTGGATAGCGATTCTAAGCTGAGCCTTTATTGCTAGACGGTTTGCAAAAATGGATAACTAATATCTATAATTATTTAGCCCCAACTTCTAGTAGAAGTTGGGGCTGTTTTACGGCTAAAATCGGCTAAAGATATTAACGGAAATTTGCGATCGCGGGGATGGGAGCTGCTACGATCCTAGCTTGTCTCTCATCCTGTAAAAATGACTCGATCGAGACTAACTGCTGAGTATCGGCATCCCATAAAATATATTTAGCACAGTCTAGCATATCGCCAAGGCGTAATGTTTTGACATTCGAGAGCAGGTGCAGATTGTGCAGATGACAAGCTTGGAGATGGTAATTGGGGATGCGTTCGGAGAGATGATGGATATTATGATAGCCGATATCTGCTGTAAACCACTTGAGGATCGTGGGTAATTCTAAATAACTACTCCCCTCAACCGCACCCTGCAAGTAGTCCCAATCTGCCGTTTGATGGGCATAGGAGCCTTCAAAAATATGCTGGACGAAAAAGACCCAAATAAACACTACAGCCGAGAGTGTCAACACGACGGAGTAAATACTCAAAAATAAACCCGCACCCAAGAGATTACTCATCAGAATCCAGCTACTAATGACGCAGATATTATTTAATAGTAAGTCCCAAAATTCGGTTTTTGACTGCCAATATTTAGAGCTATGAGTATCGAGCTTAGCTGCTAAACTTAGCCCTGGCTGTTGAGGTCGATCGCTAATTAGGTCTCGAAATAAATCGTAAACTCCCAAAACTAGTGCCATTCTCGGCGCGATCGCTAAATAGAAAAATCCACCCGGAATCGCCATAATTGGCTGGCGAATAAATTGATAAACCTGGCGGTCTTTAGCATTGAGCTTGGCAAACTCAGTGGTCGAGAGAAAGTCAGCGACACCACGATATCGTTCCCAATCACCATTAGTTTTATGATGATAAGCATGGTCGCGCGACCAGGGGTATTGTGGGATGGCATTGATTACACCCAAACAAAAACCCACGCAGCGATTGACTTTTTTTGAGCTAAATAGTGAGTAGTGACCGCAATCGTGCATCAGTGAAAAAGATCGCACCGAAAGCAGCGACATCAGAATGAGAATCGGTGGTAGCAACCACACCGAAATGTGTGCCGCTGTAACTGCTAAGAACCATAAACATCCATACGGAACGAGCGTAATTAAAATTTGATATGTTGCCAGCAAGTTGTTACTCTTCATATATGGAGTAAGTACAAAATCCGACTTTTTCAGTGTGGCGTTCATTCCGTAAAAATTTGTGTAAGTACTTATAGAGATAAACTACATTGTTAGACAGTGACGCTTGCTAGCTAATTAATGTGTCCGAGCAGACTAAAAATAATCGTCATTTAACCAGCACTCGGAGCGGCGAACCGGGCAAACACTAACTTTATTTAACCAACGATCGCATCAACGAACCGGGTAGACACCAGATCTTTTTGGGCGTGCTCACGTAAGCGCGACGCGTAAACACATCATAATCGTTGCGCTCGATCGAGTCTAGAATCTGCTGATACAGTAACAAAGCTGCCCATACAGGCCAGCGCACGTCGGGACTGAGCCGAGTGATGCCGCTTTCGGCTTGTTGATAATACTTCCGTGCGCGTTGAATTTGAAACTGCATTAACGCTCGCCAATTGTCATTGACGACTTGATTCATCAAATCTTGTTCGGTATAGCCGAATAGAGCCAACTCATCGAGGGGTAAATAAATCCGTCCCCGCTCGGCATCCTCGCCGACATCTCGCAGGATATTAGTTAATTGCTTGCCAATTCCCAAAGCTACAGCTTCTTCGGTGGGAATATCTACTCGATCGCAATTCCAAGGTGCTGTAAATTGGAGTGGATCGACACCGACGACCGCATTCGACATCAAGCCGACGGTACCAGCGACTCGATAGCAGTAAAGCGACAATTCTTCAAAACTTTGATAGCGATTCTTGCGGAGATCCATCCGCTGCCCAGTTACCATATCCCGAAATGGTTCGATCTGCAAATCAGGAAATCGCGCGATCGTATCGACCAATGCTACATCATAGTTAGAGGTTGGGTTGCCCCTAAACATTTCTTCGAGCTGATGCTCCCAACTATCGAGTGTCGCTGGCGTCGTTTCATCTGCATCCGCTCCATCGACCAATTCATCGGTGTTGCGACACCAGGCATAAATCGCCCAAATCGCCCGCCGCTTGGGGACTGACATCAGTAGTGTAGCCAAATAAAATGTTTTGCCGTATTGGGCAGTTATTTGGCGACAGAGTTCGTATGATTCCTCGGTCGATGTTAGCATTGTCACGATCGGTAGGGACTTATCCAGTTGCAGCATTGGCACGAGACTAGGGACTAGGTAGGGGATAGGGGATAGGGAATAGGGG
>NZ_JANLWO010000701.1:0-2045 GCF_031364565.1 Chamaesiphon sp. OTE_20_metabat_361 | reverse complement strand
AAACTTGTGTTGGAGAAGTGGCCGAGTGGTCGAAGGCGCAGCACTGGAAATGCTGTGTAGGGCAACTTACCGTGGGTTCGAATCCCACCTTCTCCGTAACTAGTAAAAAAGCCTCAGCCTATTCGGGTTGGGGCTTTTTTGAATTCTAGCGTCGCCAACTGCGATCGGGAAGTAGTCTAGATCAGATGTTTGTAAAGCGAGATCGGCACCCCAGTCCGCCGCTGGACTTCCACGAGCGATCGATAGGCACCACGCGATTGACGTTCGCTACAGATGGCTGTAGCACTAGCGCGATCGAGTCCCAGTTCGACTAATTCGGACATTGGGAGGACATTTAATCTTTGCCAGTCAGTAGGATTATCGGACTTTTCATAATAGTTAAACATGATCATCGGCTCGATCGCCGCACAGAACTTTTCGGGCACATCGGCAAGTTCGCTGAGTTCTTCAAGATGGGTAAACACAAACCCTTGAGACTTAATTAGTTCGATATTATTAGCATAGACAATCGGTAATCCCAAGACATGCACTAGATCGTCTTTCGAGCATTTATTGACATCGACGCAACCGCGAATACTGGCAATTAATGCTGCCGTCCGTCGATCGGATGGTAAAATCGTCCCCCGAGGCGCACTTTTAATCAGATAGGGATCTTTGATGCTCATCGCAATCCCAAATTGAATCGGCACAGCCAAATATACCAGCCAGGATTGACCTGCAAATGCGGCAAGTAAGACGATCGCACTTATGCCGCCACCTATTTGCATCCACTTGCCTGTCTTTGTCAAGTAACCAGCATAAGCGATCGGCACAGCGCCAAATACCGGACATAGCGACCACCAAATCCAATTAGGAATTCTTTTTAATGCGGCACTAGACATAATTTTTGTGATTAATTATTAATTATCAATTATTAATTATCTTAAATATCATCTAACATCTTCCGCCGCTTGACTTCATATTCCTCTGCTGTAATAATGCCATCTTCATACAACTTTTTCAGGTCGTACAGAGTCGAAGTAGCCTCTTGTCTCGATCGAGCAGATCCAATTGGATAACGCGAACTCTGTGCGAGTAAATTTGGGTCTTCAGCATAATTAAATCGCGCATCGAATTCCCGATCGGACATAAAGCACAATCCTAAGAACTCAAAAAAGGAAATCAACCCTGGGATAAAAGTCCAGCAGAACACTAAATATAGTATCCCTAATACTGGATTACCCAAATAGAATTTATGAACTCCAAAAGAGCCGCCAAAGAAACAAATTAAGATTGCTGCCGTACGATTCCTCATCAGTGATTTGCTCCGTAGATAAGACAGTAATTGCCTATAGATGCTGACGATTTCTCGATTTTAGCCAACCCATGAGCAAATAGATCCCAACTGTGCCCAATTGTGCGGCAAGTAAGACTAAATAGACTGAAAAAAATTGGTTGAGATGGGCGCTAGATACCCAAGCAAACAAGCTCGTTCCCAGCAGTGTATAGGGTAATAACTGCCAAGTCGATCTAGCCAACGGTAGGGGACGTTTTGCCATATAACTTCTATTTTGTCAGTCCTGTCTGAGGCTGTCAACGGCAAAATGTGCAATCTAATTACACTCTAACGCACCTTATTTAGGCGCGACGCTAATTTTGCCATCGGGTTGAAATGTAACTTTATATTGAGCGAGTGGTTCTTGGGAAATTGCTGCTTGAGGATTGAATTTGGCTAATTTTGGCAGCGGTGTTTTGGTTTCATTTTCATAAGCGCGGCGATCGTCGGGGGCATAATCAGCAATATCACCAGTAGCAGTGACGGCAACCCGATAGTTGAGATTTTGAGAATCGATCGGTTTGGTGCTAGTTAGGGACTGCTGAAGTTTCGATTTGAGTTGGGTGGCTAGGGTTGTCTGCAATTTGGTGTCGCTAATTGGTTTGCCTAAATCCGCACCTGCAACGGGAGTGGTTGCTGCGATCTCGATTGTCCCTGTCGGATTGAATACGACGTTAAAATTACCGATCGCTTGATTGGGATTGGGATTTTTGATGGCGAGTTTGGGTAG
>NZ_JANLWO010000664.1:0-4534 GCF_031364565.1 Chamaesiphon sp. OTE_20_metabat_361 | reverse complement strand
CTGGTGGCAAGGTATATGCCGTGGGGACAACTGCGGTACGCGTCCTGGAAACGGCAGCTCAGGCGGGCACATTGCAGCCTTACAGCGGCGATACGAATATCTTTATCTATCCCGGCTATCAATGGCGCGTCGTGGATGGATTGATTACCAATTTCCACTTACCCGGTTCGAGTTTAATGATGCTGGTCAGTGCGGCGATCGGGCGGCAAAGACTATTAGACTTATATCAAGTCGCGATCGAGTCTGATTATCGCTTTTACTCTTTTGGGGATGCGATGTTGATTCGATCTTTTTCAGCCGACGAGCAGAGCGGTTTGACATCAAAATCGCCCTAAGACGGCAGGAGATTACGTGATTGAGAACTGCTAAATTTACTCAAAATCACGATCGTTGAATCTCTTCCCCTTGAAGTTGAGACCGAGTTTTGTCAAACCTGTTTGAGTTTGTCTGGCGGTCTTCCCAGTAGAAGCTGAATTACCGGATTCCAGTGCTTGTTGATAAGTCGCTTAGGTGAGGTCGCCAAAGCCGTCGTAGGCAGCACAATGGTAAAATTAAGTCGGATGAACAAGCGATCGCGGAAGTTGCTGCACTAGCGATGAATCATCCCTATCGAGATAATGTCTTGGATCTATTGGGAAATCTGAGAGTTACTTTGGAAGCTAAAGTAAATATCGAACCGGAGGAGCGGGATTTAATTATGCAGTTATCGCCTTTGTATTTAGAAAAGATCCAAGCGGCTGAAAGGATTGGCGGGCAGAAGGAAGCACAGACTTTGATTTTACGGCAATTAAATAGACGAGTTGGTGTTCTGTCTCCAGAGTTGCAGTTGCATGTGAAGGCTCTTTCTCTGCCTCGATTGGAGGAGTTGAGTGAGGCGTTGTTAGATTTTAGTCAAATGGATGATTTGGTGGCTTGGTTAGATGCAGATCGAGCGTAAAATAACTTTAAATTGTCGTCGATCCCAAATATGCACGATCGAATCATCAAATATTCGCAATTGAGATTGAGTTCGATAAGATCGACCGCGAAAACAAGCCCAAATCATTGCTCCGTCAAGGTTTGCTCGTGGGCAGTGCCCACCTACTAGCTAGTCCCCTTTACCCACAATTTTAGTCCGGTCACGCCAGTGCCCACCATACTTTTCTACTAATCAATCATCACTAATAATGGTCGCATGAGATCTAGGAATATTATGGCTCGCAGCGAATTTCGATGATAAACCCATCGGGATCGTAACAGTATACGCCGCGCCCGGTCGCTCTAGTGACGGGTTCGCCATCAATTTTGACTCCATTATCGTGCAGCACCTGGACGGCTAATTCAAATAAGTCTGGCGCGATATCAAAGGCGAGATGATTGGCGCGGGTAAATTGCTGTGTCAGATCGGGTGATGGTGGCGATAAGTCTGGCTCGCCAAATAAATCCAGCACGGTGCCATCAGGAGTCCGAAAATTTGCCACCTGTCCCTGTCGAACCAATTCTGTCAGGCTTGTAGGGATTTCTGTGCCAGTTAGCTCGTGTAAGCCCAAAATCGTCCCGTAGAAGTGGCGAGATGCCTGCATGTCGCTGACATTGAGCGCGATATGATGGATGCGGCGGAGGGCACCTGTGGGGAGCGTCGAGATCGATCGAGTTGCAATCATAGCAATGGTTTTTAAAAAACAAATCGCTGGAACACTGATATTGTCGTGAAAGGTAAAGGGTAAAGGGTAAAGGGTAAAGGGTAAAGGGTTTTAAATATCGGTGTGTCATTCTCTAATTAGAGATTGATATTACTTCTATTCACTATCCACTATCCCCTATTCACTATCCACTATTCACTATCCACTATTCACTAAACCTCATAACACCCTTATGCTAACCAAAACCGGACGAATTTAGCCCAAATTGCGATCGAGTTGTGTCCTGATTTGGGGATAGCGGTGGTGTATATTCAAATTAAGACGGGGATTAACCAGTTAGAGTGCATTATTACCGAGGGTTGCCATGCCATTGACTAAACCTAAATCAATTTGAGAGTGAGTGCCGAACGTGGAAGATCGATTACCTTTATTAATTCAAAAACAACTGAATGCCGTAATTCAAAAGCATCCGCCCCTATTTCCGTGGGAAACCAAAATTGAAGAATATGAAACAACTGAGGTCGAATCTGGGAACTCTAAACTTACCAGTCCTCCACCTTCATCGCCCGAAGCCGATCGCGAAGATCGGTAACTAGTTTGCTAGTGGGTCGAGATAAGTGCCCTTCACGTTCTTATTATGCCCACATCTGCACCAGAGCGATCGCTTTCACCGCTTGCCAAAATTCAGCGTCAGATGGCAATGATGCCGAAGATTGCGCCCGAAGAATCATTATTGTTACGGGTGCTAGTACAGTCAATGGTAATCGTCGGGATTATTGCCACCGATGTCGCTGCTGATACTAGTCTGAGTTTGTGGGCGATTCCCCTGAGTATTATCGGGGCGACGTGGAGTTGGTTTCATCGTCACGGGCGGAATATCGGTGCTAAATTTGGTCTAGCATTGGCGATGCTGGGGGCATTGGGCTATTTTGTCGCGAATCTGGTGGGGAGTCTCAATGATACGCGGCTGGTTTTGGCAGAGTTATTGGTGCAGGTGCAGGTAATTCATACCTTCGATCTACCGCGCCGGAAGGATTTGGGCTACTCGATGACGATCGGGTTAATCTTGATTAGTGTGGCGGGTACTTTGAGTCAGACGTTGACTTTTGCACCGCTATTGCTGTTATTTTTGACGATCGCGATTCCGGTATTATTTCTCGACTATCGCTCGCGGCTCGATCTGACGCCGCTGAAGATTTCCAGTCCGACGCAAATCGCCAACATCGGTTTACCGTGGCAAAAACTGGGGCAATTGTTGGGGCTAGTCTTGGGCATCGGCTTAGTTATTTTCGCCATAATGCCGCGCTTTGGCGGCTATCAAGGTTCGCTCCCGATGAGTGCGCCGATTCAATACGAGCAAAAAAAGTTTGACCCGAAGGGGATTACTAATCCCGGCTTTCAGCGCAAAGGTAAAGCTGGGAGTGGCAAAAATCTGCAAATCGACGGTAACGGCGGCGGCGATAGCCAGAGCGATGAACGGACGGATGATACTGCCTATTATGGGTTTAACTCGCGGATCGATCGCAATGGTGCGCGCGGTGTGATGAAGCCCAAGCTAGTGATGCGCGTTCGCTCCCAAGCGCCGGGATTTTGGCGCGCCTTGGCATTCGATCGCTATACTGGGCAAGGCTGGGAAATTTCGCGCAACGAGCAGACGCAAAAGGTGCGCCGTCCGGTGTGGGATTATAAATTTACCCTGGATTATCCCAATTCCCGAGTCCCCAGTAAGAAGGTAATTCAGAGTTATACCGCGCTCGAAGACTTGCCCAATATCATTCCGGGGTTAGCCACTATCAATGAGCTATATTTCCCCACGCCCGAAATTGCGCTAGACGCCGAAGGGATCGTCCGATCGCCAGTCGGCTTACAGCCCGGATTGACCTATACTGTTGTCTCGCAGGTGCCCTATCGCGATCGCCAAATACTCGATCGCTCCAGTACCAAGTATCCCCCCAAGATCGTCGAATATTATCTCCAAATTCCTGCCGATATTGCGCCCAAATTGCAGCAATACACTCAAAATTTAGTCACCGATTATCCTCAACGGCAAGTCGGTAAAAATAGCCCCCCGCTGACATCTACCTACGCTAAATCTCTCTACCTCGCCCAATATCTCAAGCAACATTATCGCCTCCCAGCTAACCCCCTAAGCCTCGATCGCGTGCCCGAAAATGCCGATGTCGCGAGCTGGTTTCTGTTTCGCTGCGAGGGTAAATCGACTACCTGCGAAACTGGCGGTTATGCCGATGATTTTGCAACGACCTACACGATGATGTTACGCTCGATCGGGATTCCCGCCCGATTGGTTGTCGGTTTCGATCCGGGTAAATTCAATCCCTTTACTGGATTCTATGAAGTCTCCAACACCGACGCACATGCCCTCACAGAAGTCTATTTTCCCAAATATGGCTGGTTGGCATTCGATCCGATTCCCGGACACCCCTTGACCCCTCCAGGCGTCGATGAAGACCAAACTTTTAGCACGCTCCAGCAACTGTGGAATTGGGTAGCGAGTTGGTTGCCTTCGCCAGTTACCGCTTGGATCGCCCAAATTTGGTCGCTGACGCTCGGCTGGTTGGTCGTCGGTATTTCCTTATTTCTCGGTCTGTTTAATCGCGGTTGGTTGGGAATATTTAGCGGTAGTGCGATCGCAATCTCGATCGCTTTTTGTCTGTGGTGGGGCTGGCAACAATTCACCAACTGGCGACATCGCCAATGGCTCAAAAAACTCTCCCCAGTCGAGCGAATCTATCAACAAATGTTAGCCCAATTACGCGATCGCGGCGTGCCCAAACATCCCGCGCAAACACCGTTAGAATACGCCCAAACAGTCCGCGAGACTCGATCGGCAGCCACGAGTCTCGCGGTTGCGGAAATCTCTCAAGCCTATACAGCTTGGCGATATGGCGCAC
>NZ_JANLWO010000182.1:0-9539 GCF_031364565.1 Chamaesiphon sp. OTE_20_metabat_361 | reverse complement strand
CATTTGAATTCACTCAGACAGCCAGTTTTGCCGATGAAATCCAGCTTAGTCAGGTTGCCCAATCTCTGTAGCCAAAAAGTTATAGCAACCGCCAAGGCTGTTAGGACACAGCGATTGAAATCGCCGCTTGTGATGCAAAGTCCGCCTACGCGGACTAATTAGAAAACGTCCTAACGATCTTGGCTATTGCTATAACAGCCAGGATTTGTGCTTTGTAGTTAATAAACAACTGCAACTACTTATTTGTCTAAATACTGACGATCGGCGATCGTGACTGCTTGTGCATCTCTAGATTTAGCTAGTAAGCCATGCTTGGGTGCAAAAATCATGGCAACTAGAAATAATAGAGTTTGCAAAACGACTATGCAGCCGCCCGTAGAACCATCGATATGGTAACTAATATAGGTACCCACGACGCTCGAAAATATTCCTGAAGCCATCGCAATTAACATCATAATATCAAACCTGTCGCTTAACAGATATGCAGTTGCACCGGGTGTAACTAACATCGCGACTACGAGAATAATTCCCACTGTTTGGAGGGCAGCAACGGCAGTCAGCGCTAGGAGAGATAGTAAAACGTAGTAGAGAAAAGTTGTATTCAAACCGATCGATCGAGCATGGGTAGAATCAAAGCAAAACAGCATCAAATCTTTGCGTAAGATTGCTAAGGTTACTAAAGTAATCGCGCTGATAATTACCGTTTGGATGATATCACCGTCGGCAATTCCCAGGACATTCCCAAAGAGAATATGTGTCAGGTCGATCGAGCTGCGAACTTTAGAAATCAAGACTAAACCTAGTGCAAAAAATCCGGTAAATACTAAACCAATAACCGTATCTTCTTTAATTCTAGTTTGAGATTTGATAAACCCGATCGCGATTGTCGAGCCGACTCCAAATACAAAGGCACCGATCGCTAGCGGGATATTGAGCATGTAGGCAACTGCGACACCGGGCAACACCGCGTGAGAGACAGCATCCCCCATCAGCGACCATCCTTTGAGGGTCATATAACAAGAAAGTGCTGCACATACCATCCCGACTAACGCACTCACAAAAATGGCTTTCACCATAAACTCATACTGCAATGGTGCGACAAACCAATTAATTATATCCACTATTTATTGCTCCCGATTTACGCGATCTAATTGACTGGTGACGCTTGAAAAATCGCCCAAGGAACTATCGAAAGCACGAGAGATATTTTCAGGAGTAAAGACATCAGCAGTATTACCATAAGCCAGAATACTGCGGTTAATTAGTACCACCCGATCGCAGAAGGTTTTAATCGATGCTAGATCGTGCGTAGAAATTAAAATTGTATGCCCGGTTTGGCGAAGCTGAAGGAGCAAATCGATAATCATTTTCTCAGTCTTGACATCAACACCAGCAAACGGTTCGTCTAATAGTAAAACTTGAGCTTGTTGAGCTAGTGCCCGCGCAAAAAATGTCCGCTTCTTTTGACCGCCAGATAATTCGCCAATTTGCCGATCGCGTAAGTCCCACATTTGCACGCGTTCTAGACTTTCGCGGACTATTTGTTTGTCGATCGAGCGCGGTATTCTCAACAGGTTCATATACCCATACCGTCCCATCATCACCACATCGGCTACACTAACTGGAAAATTCCAATCCACTTCTTCTGATTGGGGCACGTAAGCAACGAGATTGCTTTTTTGGGCTTGATGAATTGACAACCCATTAATTAAAATACGTCCGCTGATGGGTTTTGCAAAACCCATAATTGCTTTGAACAGTGTTGATTTTCCCGCACCATTCATCCCTACCAATCCACAGATCGAACCACTATTAAGTTGCAGCGAAGCACTGTGGAGGGCGACTTTACCGTGATAAGCGACGGTTACATTGTGAATATCGATACCGATTGCATTCATTTGGTTGTCATCCCCTCAATCAGTGTGTTGATGTTGTACTCTAGTAATTTCAAATAAGTTGCTGCGGGGCCATTCGGTGGCGAGAGTGAGTCCACATAAAATACGCCCCCAAACTTGGCACCCGTCTCTTTAGCAACCTGAAGCTGCGCCCGATTATCGACGGTACTCTCACAAAATACAGTGGGAATCTGCTTAGCGCGGACGGTATCGATGACTCGCTCTACTTGTTTGGGGGTCGCTTGTTGTTCGGCGTTGACTGGCCAGATGTAGACTTCGGTGAGTCCATAGTCGCGAGCGATATAGGTAAAAGCACCTTCGCAACTGACTAAATAACGCTTGTCGGCGGGGATGCGGGCAACTGCTTGTTTGAGCTTAGTGTCGAGCGATCGAATCTGCTGGCTATAATTGAGGGCATTAGTGTCATAAGTCTGGGCATTAGTTGGATCGATTTTGCCCAGAGCTTGACGGATATTTTCGACATAGATCAGCGCATTTTTGGGAGACATCCAGGCATGAGGATTGGGTTTGCCCTTATAAGCATCGCTGCCGATCTCCACAGGTTGCACCCCCTCGCTGAGGGTAATATGCGGCACCGTGGGAAAACTATTGTAAAATCTCGTTGCCCACCGCTCCAAATTGAAACCATTATCGAAGATCGCGGTGGCACCCTGTCCCCGTCCCAAATCGCTCGGAGTGGGTTCGTAGCCATGAATCTCAGCACCGGGTTTGACGATCGATTCGACACCGATTTTATCGCCAGCCACATTCCGCGTCATGTCTGCGAGCACGGTAAACGTCGTCAGCACTACTTTCCGATCCGCTGGAGATTTTGAACCAGACTGCGATCCACAGCCACTAACCCACATTGTCAGTAATATCAGTGCAATCCCGGTGATGCTCGATCGAGTCGGCACCAATCCCGCTAACCGTGACGCTCGATCGGCATTGGCTGTCGGTTGATTCCAGATGAATTTTAGTCCGAACTTACGACCCATTACTACATTTCATAATTATCTCATATTCTTATATTAACATACGATCGAAAAAATGAAATGATGATGAGAACACAGGCAGCAGTAGCGTAATCGATCGCCCTACCGTAATCACAGCGGTTAGAAACCGCTGCTCTGCAAGGCAGACGCTTCGCGAACGGAATGCAAAGTCCGCCTACGCGGACTAATTGACTAGTCCGCGTAGGCGGACTTTGCATCATTAGCCGCGACTTCAGTCGCAGGCAAGAAATAAGTAGCAACCTAAGTTATTTAATGATGCTAACTACACACAGCACCTTGTAGATCTAATGACAAAGCTCTAGCGTCCACTCGAATATCGTGCTGTTCCCAAGCTTGCGTCATGGCTGTAGCAACGGCTTCAGCTCTGTCTGAACCGCTCAAAGCGAGTAAAGTCGGCCCCGCACCGCTAATTACCATGCCATAGCCCCCAGCGGCGATTACAGCTCGTTCTACGTCGGGATAGCCAGGAATTAGTTTTTGGCGGTAAGGTTGGTGGATGCGATCGGTTAATGCCGCAGCTAGCCATTGGGGATTACCCGTCTCCAATCCGCGTAACATCAAGCCTAGATGAGCCGTGTTAAAAATCGCATCGGCACGGCTGTATTCATTGGGCAACACGCTCCGCGCCTCAGATGTAGAGAGTTCAAAACTGGGAATCGCGACTATCGGCACGATCGTATTATGCCAGGGAATATCCGCGATCGCCCACCCACTTGCGGCAGTCGCGGCGAGTTGACAACCGCCAATCAACGCGGGCACTACATTGTCGGGATGTCCTTCCATCTCGATCGCCAGTTGCATGAGTTCTGCGGGTGAGAGCGGGTTTCCTGCCAGCACATTGGCACCGAGTAAGCCACCGACGATCGCGGTCGCCGAGCTACCCAAACCCCTTGCTAGTGGGACACCTAGCTTAATTTCGAGCTGAATCACTGGCGGCGTACGATCGATCCGATCGTACAATTTGAGAAAAGCTTGATAGGCAAGGTTATTGGCATCAGTATTGACTCTAGCGGCTTCGAGTCCTTGTACCGCGATCGTCAAAGTTTCCGTCTCGATCTTTGTCCAAGTAAACTGATTGTACAAGCTCAATGCCGCACCAATACAGTCAAATCCCGCGCCCAGATTAGCAGTGGTAGCAGGTACGCGAATTGTTACGGTATTCATAGGGGGAAGGGGATAGGGAGTTGGGAGTTGGGAGTTGGGAGTTGGGAGTTGGGAGTTGGGAGTTGGGAAGACGCAAGCGTCCTAATATTCCTACCTTTTACCACCTCTTACCTTCTACCATCTCCCATCTCCCATCTGTGATGTAAATGAATGTCACAAATTGCAAAGTCTTTTAACCAGTCACGCTAAACAATGTTGCAAATAGATTATAAATGCTAGTGTATAGTTAGTCACAAAAAAGGTGAGGTAGTTATATTATCCCTAGTTGGATAATCGCGATCCTAAAGCTGAAAACCCACTCTCGATCGGAGTTGGCAATTTTATCAGCTTAGTAAGTAAAATTCGCTACAGAGGAAACACTAGTTTCCACAATTTTTCTGCCTATCTCAACCTTAAACCCAATATCATATCCAGTGGGAGATGCTTATGAAGCTTGTGCTCCAGAGTAAGAACATCGAAATTACCGATGCCATCCGCGATTATGTCAATCAAAAAATCGAAAAGGCGGTCAGCCATTTTGAAAATATCACCACCGGGGTGGATGTAAATTTATCAGTTGCTAAAAATCCTCGCATTGCATCCGCACAGGTGGCTGAAGTCACAATTTATGCGAACGGGGCAACAATCCGCGCCGAAGAAGCCAGCGAACATTTATACGCAAGTATCGATTTAGTTGCCGACAAAATTTCTCGCCAATTGCGCAAGTATAAAGAGCGTAACTTTACTAAAAAAGATCGGACAGATCCAGCCGAAAATTTGGGAGAAGAATTAGATTTAGAGCTATTAGATTATAACCTCACCGACAATCGCGCTGCGACTTTACCCGCAGAAGTGGTGCGGACTAAATATTTTGCGATGTCGGCATTGACGATCGAGGAAGCTCTGTCACAGTTACAATTGGTCGATCACGATTTTTATATGTATCGAAGCGCAGAGACTGGTGAAGTGAATGTTGTTTATCGGCGCAATCACGGTGGCTTTGGGGTGATTCAACCACGTTCGACAAGTAATGATAAAAATGGTCGCGGTACTGGTGAAAAAGTATCGATTTCCAAAACAGTCTAGGTAATTAGCAACGATCGTTAGTAGGGGAAATATCTTGTCGGTTTCTTTATTCGGGTTCCCTCCGAATAAAACCGCCGCTGTCTTGTCTCGCATAATCCGGGAGATTCCCTCCCGGCTGCGTTGGCGAAGCCTCTGCCTTAGCAGATACCGCTTGATGAATTTCCCCACTACTAAATGTTAGAGAGATATTTCATGCTCGATCGGATCGCCAAATTTTAATCGTCCGATCCCAACTAGCGGTAATCAAGAACTTGCTGTTTATCTGAAACCCGATCGATCTGACGGCACTTTGATGAGCCTGGAAACTCTGAATTAATTGCTTAGTATTGGCATCCCAGAGGCACACCATCCCATCCATCGAGCCAGAAGCGATCGTTTGGTTATCGGGACTGATGGCAACGGTGAGAACGCCATCTTGATGCCCCTCTAATGTCTGGTGTGCTGATGTTCCCAGTTGGCGCACCTGGACGGTACGATCGGTACTACCCGTCACAATCAAACTCCCATTGCGACTAATTGCCAGCGCATGAATGGTGTGAGAGTGAGCCTCAATTGTCTTGAGTAATTGTTTGCGCTCGACATCCCAAAATCGAATCGTCCGATCGGCTCCAGCGCTAGCTAAGATTTTACCATTGGGCATAAAAGCCAGTGCCATTACCGACTCTTGATGTCCGTCGAGAGTATAGCTAATTTTACCTGTATCGGTATTCCACAGCCGAATTCGCCGATCTGCACTACTGCTTGCTAAGATTTTACCATCGGGACTAAACTGCACGCTGTAGACAAAGCCATGATGGCTATCAACACTGCTAAAATCCGCGTGTAATTCTTGAAGTGAGTTGATAATTGACTCTTTGCGGCGCAGTTGGACGCGGCGATTTTTGTCGCCGCTGGCAATTTGGCTGTAATTGGGACTAGCAGCTACGGCATAAATCGCATTGTTGGTACAATAGGTGGCGATCGGTTGTTGTGGCATGGTGAGGTTCCAAACGGCTACAGTACCCCCATCATCACCACTAATTAAATACTGACCATTAGTAAAGATCTCAATGGCATTAATTGGTTTACTATGCCAGGTAAAAGTATAGTCACACGTCCAGTTAGCCGTCGGTTGGATCGATGAGTTGGAGATCGGTTGGGGTGGTATGCCTAGCTCATTTAGTAAACCCAGATCGAACTGTTTAATGCTACTAGCTGGAGTGGGTGAAGGTGCGACGCGTGTTGGAAGTGCAGCGGTATTCTCTAGGATTTTAGGTTCGGGTAGATCGCCATTTTGAACTGGTAAATTAGCAACGTTTTTAGCTACTAATTCATCGATTACCGCTTGTGCCGTTGGATAGCGATCGATCGGTCGCGGTTGTATTAATTTATCGATAATTATAGCTAATTGCGGATCGATCGCCGTAGCAATTTTATCCTGCCAGTTCCATTGACTGCGATCGTCATCGAAGAGATTAAATGGTGAAACTCCCGTCCATAGATTGATACAAGTCACCCCGAGGCTATAGAGATCGCTAGACGCGAAAGCTCGCCCCCAGCCTTGTTCGGGAGCCATAAACTCGGGTGTGCCGATCGTCGTACCTTGGAGTTGCGATTTCCGATCGGCACCAGTGACTGCATTAGTTTTCGCAGCCCCAAAGTCAACTAGATATAGCTGACTGTTATCAGTGCGGCGGATGATATTTTCTGGTTTGATATCTCGATGAATAAATCCTAACTGATGGAGATAATTAAGTGTCGGTAAAATCGATTTTAATAATTCTCGAATCTGGGTAGCTGAAAAAGTACCCTGACTTGCTAACTCAAGTTTCAGATTTCGACCGTCGATAAATTCTTGAACTAAATATTGACGACCATCTGCGGTGATAAAGTAGGCAAGTAACTTGGGAATGTTGGGATAATCTAACTGCTCTAAGGCGCTAGCTTCTTGTGTAAACAATTCTCCAGCTTTTTGAGTTGCCGTAGTCCCTTCCACCTGCGGAAAAAATTGCTTGATGACGCAAAAAGGTTTCGATGGTTTGTCTTCATCGATCGCTTTAAATGTCCGCCCAAATCCACCTTGCCCGATCGGTTCTACGGCTAAATAGCGATCGCGCAACCGCAATCTCAGCCCACAATTGCGACAAAAGTTACTCTGAGGCGGATTTTGGGGATGCAGGCAACTCGGGTTGAGACAATAACTCATGAAACTACCCTCATCCTTCCCTCTGAATAAATCGGTGAATGCTTGACACTGCCGTGACGCTTGAAAAATTAAGCTAACTTATTTGCAAGCATTTTCTGCCAACAAAGCTGGAGTGGATAGTAAAGGATCGGCATCCATAAGCCGCTCAGCACCGCTGTAATTAGCATCGACGGACATTGGTTAGTCCAGATATGATTCAAGCTGTCTAAGCTGACTTCTGGCGATCGCTCGATCGCTGTTTCGAGCAGATATTGCAATCCCGTGACAGCTTCACTAACGATCGTCAAGCCAAATGCCGCGATGCTGGCACTGAACACTGTATCGTCCAGATAGCGGCGCTTGTGCAGCATAAATACCAGCACGCTCACAGTGGTTAAACTCAGTACGTGAGTAGGGACGGTTCCCAGGATATCCGTACTCGTAAATGTCATCCCGTCCTGAATCAACCCGAGGACGATCCCGGCTGTAGCTGCGTGCCATAGCGATCGATGTAGACTCCAGGCGACCAGCCACATCACCAGCCAACTAGGGCCGACGCCAAAAATTTCCATTCCCGGCAATCGCGTCGGTAACAACATCAAACACAAACCAGCAGACCCAACTACAGTGAGGAAGTAAAGTCCATTCCGAACTAGAGGGTGCAAATTATCGATATTCATGACGAGCAATTTAGCAACTAGCGGAGTTGGGTTGGTGGTTTAGTCAGCGCTGGCTGACTTGGTTTAGCCACTGGCTTAATAGCTTCGGCTGGTACTGCCCGAGGATCGTGAGGATGAACTGTTACCCATTCTAAAGCATTAAAGGGGGCGGTAAATTCGACGATCGCTTCTGGCGCGGGAGATTTATTTAAATTTAGATCGATTACTTTACCAACAGTCAATCCAGTCGGAAATAACTGACTCACAGCCGAAGTCGCGACGACATCACCAACTTTCACCGCCGGACGTTTGTCAAAAAACTGAAGCACCGCCTGATTGCTGCGGGTGCCTTGAAGGATGCCCATATTCCGGGTGCGGCTGATGAGGACGCCCATCCGATTGCTAGGATCGCTGACGAGTAGAACGCGACTGGTGTGTGGTGAGACAGCTACTATTCTACCAACAACGCCACCAGTACCCACGACGATATGGTCGATCGCGATCCCATCGGCACTCCCGCGCCCGATGACCACCTGCTGCCACCAATTATCGGCACTATGTAATAAGATTGGAGCCAAGATTCCTTTGGTCGGAACGGTCGCGCTGTAGTTAGCTAACTGCTTGAGTTGTTGATTTTGATTTTTCAACTCTTGGACTTCATTTTGGAGTTGCTCGACACCCGCAGTTTTGAGATAGTCGATCTGTTTTGCTTTGGGCTGGAATGGTTGCGAGAGTGTATGGTAAGCTTCAAAAACCAACGCGTTTTGCGTTTGCAACACTAGATAAGTCGCACCGATAATTGTCCCAAACCCAGCTAATTTGAGGGCGTTTTTATCCCACCAGCGGCGCAGAGTAAACATAGTTCGTTGGTTGTTGGTTGTTGTTAGTTAGTTATCAATGATTAATTACTACAAAAATAAGAATTAGGGTTTTGGAAACTTCGATAATTTCTCCGCCACCCTCATTCTCGATTAGAGACTGCGCGAGCGACCACTAAAGACTCGTTCCATATTTTTGAAGTCTTCAAGTACTTTGCCAGTACCCAAAACGACGCAGGTGAGCGGATCGTTGGCAATGTGCGTCACGATCCCGGTTTCATGACTGATCAGGGTATCGATGCCGCGCAGCAGCGCACCGCCACCCGCCAACATGATGCCGCGATCGATAATATCCGAAGCAAGTTCGGGCGGAGTCCGTTCTAGCGTCCGCTTGACCGCTTCGATAATCGTCGAAAGCGGTTCGGACATACTTTCCCGGATTTCGGGGCCTTTAATCGTCACTGTCCGGGGTAATCCAGACAACAGATGCAAGCCGCGAACTTCCATTGTCGTGTCGTTATCCTCGGGTGTAGGATAAGCCGAACCAATTTGGATCTTGATTTCTTCGGCTGTCCGTTCCCCAATTACGAGGTTGTGGACTTTCTTCATGTAGTTGACGATCGAATCACTCAATTCGTCGCCAGCGATTCGCACCGATTCACTGATCACCGAGCCTTGTAAACTCATCACAGCAACTTCTGTCGTCCCACCACCGATATCGACGATCATGCTTCCCGTCGGTTCGGAGACAGGTAAAC
>NZ_JANLWO010000657.1:0-13280 GCF_031364565.1 Chamaesiphon sp. OTE_20_metabat_361 | reverse complement strand
CCCAGTCTCCCAGTCTCCCCATCCCCCTTCCCCCTTTCCCCCATCTCCCATCTCCCATCTCCTAACACACAGTGGGCTTAGACGTAACTGTTAACTCGATATCTGTAGATGAAATCGAATCGATTGTCATCCTCGATCGCTTATGCTTTGGGGGATTGTGGTCGATCGATAGTTATCGGCGCGAATTGACTAATGACAATAGCCATTTTCTAGGCGTCTCGATCGATAAAGCTCTCAGACCAGAAACCAATGGAATTATTGGCTTTGGCTGCTTTTGGGCGATTTTAGATGAGGCGCATATCACCTTACTCGGCGTCCATCCTGAGTATCAACGTCAAGGATTGGGTAAGTTATTACTCATTGCCTTACTCGACAAAGCTCGATCGATCGAGATGGCGCGAGCAACGCTAGAAGTTCGCGAATCCAATCAAGGCGCACTCCTGCTCTACGAACAATTTGGCTTTCAAACTGTCGGTCGTCGCAAGAAGTACTATCAAGACACTGGCGAAGATGGCATCATCATGTGGCGCGGCGGGTTGCAAGACCCTAATTTTAGGCACATTGTTTGATGAGATGGGAGATGGGGAGACGGGGAGACGGGGAGGTTCGTTGCGGTGCTTTTACCCTTTACCTCTTACCTCTTACCTCTTACCTTTTACCTCTTACCCCTAAAGCCTAAAGTCCAAAGCCTACCCCATCACAGCGGTTGCTCCTGATGCTGCGGTTCTTCGGGCAAGGGAATAAGTTCGGTTTCGCCTGGAACTCGATCGAATCGCCCTTGTTGCCAATCTTGTTTTGCTCGATCGATCCGTGCGGAATTGCTGGAGACAAAATTCCACCACTTAATTCTCTCGCCGACAGGTTCGCCACCAATAACCATACATCGTGCCGCAGTCTCAGCCGCGATCGATACTGTGGCTCCAGGTTTCAGTAAGATGAGACAATGCTGTGCGATCTCCTCACCATCAATTTTTAATCCTGGGGTGACGCTGTAAATAGCCTGTTCTGAATAGTCACTCGGTAAGCTAAATTGCGATCCGGGGGTAAATTGCACATCTAGATAAATTAGCGGTGAAAATGTCTGTACGGGAGAAGTCCGAGCGAATGCCGCGCCCGCAATCAACACACAGGACACCCCCTCGATTTCCCAGGCTGGTAACTCGCTAGCGGGATAATGCGAAAAAGCGGGTGCTGTCTCTTCATGTTCTGTTGGTAGTGCCACCCAAATTTGAATCCCGTGGAGAGTGGATTCTTGACTGCGCTCGGCATCTGGCGATCGTTCTGAGTGGACGATGCCGCGTCCAGCGGTCATCCAATTGACTTCACCCGGACGAATTTCTTGGACGCTGCCGACACTATCGCGATGTAGAAAGGCACCTTCAAACAAGTAAGTAACTGTTGCCAAATTAATATGCGGGTGCGGTCGCACATCGACGCCTTTACCCGGTGGAAACACGGCTGGGCCGAGATGGTCGAAAAAAATAAATGGCCCCACCATTGTCAGTGTCTTTGATGGCAACAAGCGGCGGGCTTGAAAGCCGCCTAAATCTTGAATGTGGGGTTCGATGAGTTGCTGAATAGTATCGACCATAATCGCGGTGCAGATATTGGGACAACTATCTTGCTATTATCTCGCAAAGCTCTGGCCGATCGCGCGGTACCGATGTTGATTTTTGTCCGGGTTTACTCTCTTGGAGAGTGAATATTGCGATCGTAATCGATCGACAGGCATTTTATGAGTATAGGTTTGACAGTTTTACTGGTCGTGATTGGGATCGTGCTGCTCTACTGCGCCCTGGAGAAGTTTTCTACCAAGTCTCGTGCCGACCAAATTTTTGAAACTTGGAAGCAAAAAAGCGAGGTCAACCCCGATACGCGGCGGCGGGCGATCGTTATCGCCGGACATGACATGGAACGGATCGAACGGCTGTTGGAGATCGCGCGTCGCAACAATCCCGAGCGGACGGAACAATGGTATTGGGAGAAAATCTTATACGATATGGAACGCGATCGAGGCGTTTAGGAAGTGGATAGTGAATAGTAGCGATCGGGCGACTTTTTGCTGTCCGGACGCTACTGCCGAACGATTGTATACTAGAGTAACTTTGGCGCTAGTAGGTGGAAGTCAAAATGGGTTCAACGTTGGTACAAATCGATCGACTACTAACTGACTGGCAGCAAAAGGTGGATGCGGCAAACCAGAACTTAATCGATTTGTACGATCTCCCTGCTTATCAAAGATTGAACGGAATGGGAAATCCACCCAGCAATGTCACTGGCATTACCCAACAGCGATCGAGTATCGCTTTAACCGCGCTCGATCGCTTGTTTGAAGAGATCGAATTATTAAATCAGCCAATTATTTCAGCTCAAAAAATACGCCGCGAATTACCAACTTTTTTTGTCAACGAGCAGGACTTACAGGAGATCGATCGCCTGCTGACGGGGCAATCGATTCAGCTATCCTTAATTCAGACTCCTCTGGCACAGCGGAGTTTACTTAGTTCGAGCCAGCAGATATTAGCGATTTCGCCAGCAGAATTATTAGATCGGATGATGGCTAATTTTACCACGGCTAGAGATACATTAGTCGCGATCGAAACTGCCTGGACGCAATTAGAAGCAAAGCTCATCGACACACATCGATCGTTAATTGAAATCCAACAGTTAGCTCGAACATTACAAGTTAGCGTATCAGCATCAGTAGTAGCTGCTGAAACTAAATTTACCGAGCTGCAACTTCAAATCGATCGCGATCCATTAGGTGTCAATGATACTTTTACTCAAGATTTATTACCACTCATCGATCGGAGTCGGAGCGAATTAATCGCGATCGATCGCCATCGCCGCCAATTGGCAACTGACTTTAGCACCGCGCGACAAGATCTCGATCGCCTCAACCGCCTCAACCGCTCGGCGATCGATTTCGCGGCGGAAACTCAATCTAAAATTCAGCACGATCTCCCCCTAAGCGCGCCAATTCCAGCCGCCGAGCTGACCGAGTTAGCGCTGTGGCTGGATCGGTTGAGCGCCAAATATGCGGCGGGGATAATTGCGCCCATCCGCGTCGGCTTGACAAATTGGCTCGATCGCACCGCTGCATACACAACCTTTGCCGAAGCGGCACTCGTTGCCAATAGACTGCCATTAGATACCAGACAGGAATTGCGCGGTCGGTTGGATGCGCTCACAGCCAAGGCGCTGGCGAAGGGCAAGGTCGAAGATCCCCTGTTGACCGATTTAGCTATGCGAGCGCGGCAAGTGCTCTACACCAGCCCTACAGACCTGACTCTGGCGATCGATTTGGTGCGCGAGTACGAACGCGGGTTAAATCAGCGATGGGCGTGTTAATTTTCTTGGCGATAGGGAATTGGGGAATTGACGATCGTGTTATAGCTAGTTATAGATAGATTGCCGTCCGATTCTCAACTGTTATTTAAAGATTTGTATCGATCTCGATCGATCTATGCTGACATAGCCGTCGATCGATAAAGTAGATATCCATAACTAACAATCGCAGCAAGCATAAATCTGCTTTTATTCAAGCTTTTATTTTTATTATGACTACATTTGAGTCGATCGAGCGACCAAAATCTAAGTTATGGTTGGCGGCAATCAAACCGCCGATGTATACCGTGGCAATTATTCCAATTACGGTCGGTTCGGCTGTAGCTTATGCGCAGACAAAATCGCTCGATCTGAATATTTTTAGAACTTTTCTATTATCGGCGATCGCGATTATTGCTTGGATTAATATCAGTAATGATGTCTATGATAGCGATACGGGTATCGATATAAATAAAGCTGAATCAGTCGTTAATTTAACTGGCAATCGCAATCTGATGTTTTGGCTGGGAAATTTATTTCTGAGCTTGGGGATTGGCGGAATTGCGACGATCGCTTGGTGGCAACAAGATATCACAGTTATCGAGATCGTTGGTTTGGCCTGTTTTTTAGGATATACCTATCAAGGCCCACCCTTTCGTTTAGGATACCAAGGTTGGGGTGAAATAATTTGTGCGATCTGTTTTGGCCCCTTGGCTCTAAGTGCGGCTTACTATAGTCAAACTCAATCTTGGTCGATCGCTAATCTAACAGCCTCGACGATCGTCGGTATTTCGACTAGTTTAATTTTATTCTGCTCTCATTTTCATCAAGTTAAAGATGATTTAGCAGCAGGTAAATTGTCACCGATCGTCCGCATGGGGACAAAAATGGGTGCGAGGGTGCTGAGCTGGGTTACTGCAAGTATCTATCTATTAACCGTAGCTGGGGTAGTTAGCCACCTGTTTCCAGCCGCAACATTATTAGTATTTTTCAGCCTACCTTTAGCCTTTAAATTAACTAGCTTCGTCACGGCAAATCACGATCGACCCGCGATCGTGCGTACCTGTAAATTTCTAGCAGTACGGTTACATTTTGTCAGTGGGTTACTGTTTGCTTTAGGATTTTGGATCGCGCTTTAAGATAAGTTTGGAAAGTGTTAGGTTGCACTCGTAAACCTAAGAAAATCCCCCCAACCCCCTTAAAAAGGGGGAGTCAGATCTGGAAGTCCCCCTTTTTAAGGGGGATTTAGGGGGATTCTCTAAGGGCTAAGTAGCAAATTCTACGCACACATCCATCTATCCTCTAATACAAGTTTGCTCCGCACAAAATAGCCCCGATTCTGTGGATCGGGGCTATTTTATTGAGAAAAGCTGGTTTGCACGATCGAGTAAAATCGATCGCTAGAAAAAACTGCGTAAATTCTGCTTGTAAGCACTAGCACTTAAACCTTCAGTCCGATTCCGATAAGTATTCGGAATCATTCCTTGGAGCCTAGACACGCGTTCGCTGGCTCCAGGGTGGGTGTTCAGAAATTCTGGAGTCGAGTTGCCTCTAGCCAATTTCTTCAAAAACTCTGGCATTCCCGTCGGTGCATACCCAGATTGAATCATCATCCCTAAGCCACGTTTATCGGCGTCATACTCATCATTACGACTATTTGGTAGCGTAAAGGCGACTTGGGCAGCGATTTGCGCGATTTGATTGCGATCGACGCCGACTAACGACCCGATCCCTTGCTGGACGGTGGCTTGTTTGAGCCGCTGGAGCGAGTGACGACCCGTAATGTGTCCGATCTCATGACCCATCACACCAGCTAGCTGTGCTTCATTATCGGCAGCTTTGAGCAAACCAGTATTCACGTAGACAAAGCCACCCATCGTCGCAAAAGCGTTGACATTATCATCTTCAACGACTTGAAAAGTATATTTAAGATTCGGTCTACCACTGTTGCGAGCTAAGCGTTGACCGATCCGATCGACGTAGCTATTCGCCGCTGAATTTTGATAGATTTTCACCTTATCATTTAGGAGGGCGCGATTGGTGTCTGCTCCGAGACTGATTTCCTGCGCGTCAGAGACATTAGACAACTGGACGTATTGAACCAGCGGTGCCAGGAATTGAATCAAGTCAGCAGAGCGAGCGACTAACGGCTGTCCGCCAATGACAATCGCTACTGTCAACGCCCCAATCCAGGGGTACAACCACTGTCGCCGCAACCAAAGACGGAGTGAAGCTACTCTAGCGAACATAAATCTTTTACCAAATTAGTGAAGTGTGTCGGCATTAATAACCGTTAGTTTTATCTTAACGATCGGCTTTATTCCTGACGGTAGTTTACTAATTTATGTTGCGATCGATTCAATCTACTCAGAGTGTCATTAAGATGTGCTAAATCCGCCATGCCTACGAAGTAGACGCAACGGAATTAGAGCAGCAGCATCTAGCCTTGGGGCGTAGTTGCCGCTGGTGTTGTCGGCTGCGCTTTAAAGCTGGTAACTATCCCCTCGAAAATAGGGATGGCTTGTTGCAGATTCTCGTTGGCATAGACATATGTTACTTGGAATACTTCGTTCCCTTCGCGAAACAGTCCGATCGATTCTTTAAATTTAGAGCCTTGGATGTCGGCATCTATTGTCAATCGGACAATCTGGCGCGTGCCAATGTTATCAATTTTGCTATCGATGAGTTTAAATTCTGGCGGGAGCATTGAGGGCAAGGTTTTTGCCATCATGTCATGCAGTGCGTCTATTGATACGTCGGCTGGTACTGGTAGACGTGTAATCAAGACGACTTCCGGATCTTTTTGGGCAGTATTAATGGCAATTGCGCGGAGGAAGGTCGGATCGGCATCTAACAACTTCACAAACGACGCGATCGAAGGAAACATCTTGGCAGCAGAGTCAGTGATAGTTTTAGTATCGGTACTCGAAGGTGGCCCACCCTGAAAGCCACTGGGCACTGCGAATTCTACGCCAGTACCTTTAATAATCGTGTTGGTGCTGCTTTGGCTGAGTGCCATCGTCGATGGCGATCGAGAACCGCCGATCGTCACGGGTGCTGGTGCCGCACTCGCTGCCAAATTAGTAATTGCTAATCCACACAAAGCAATATTGAAGCCAATTCCAGAGTAAAGAAAACGCACGATTGCAACCTCGTAGTTAGTTTGTAGTAAAAGAGTTGTCTTTTGAATTGTAGTCTCTGATTTTCTAATTAGGTGTGTTTGCGATCGTTATGCAATAGACTTCCTGCGAAAGTCAGGCTTTGGGCTTTGGGCTTTAGCGGATGCTAAGCTGAGCCTTTGTTCCCCGACGGTTTAGTCCCAGTAGGGTGGGCACTTCCCACCATATGGGTTACAGGAGATTTATAGGATTTAAAATCAATGTACAGACCTACTTAAGTACTGCCTTGCTCAAGTCGGGAATAGTTAGCGTTACTCGATCGAGGCTGACGATCCTATTTACTTGGGGTGGCGGGATCTGATGTCGCCATCACTTTAAAAGTCCGCACGATTTGCTCGAATACTGGCAACGCTTGACGCGTATTGGGAGTGCCGTAGACGTAAGTGAGCTGAAATGTCTTATCGCCTTCTTTGAGAAAGCCCATGAAGACTTTAGCTTGAGATCCTTTAATATTTAGATTTCCTTGAATCTGAAGCAGTCGGCGCGATCCGATCGTGACAATCCCGGTCTTGACAGGCACAAACTCGTTATTGGGACTAGCGCGATCGAAATTTGCCTGCATGTCTTCTAGTGACAGAGTTGATGGAGTCGAGACAGTCGTGACCAATAATATTTCGAGATTTTCCCGTCTGCTATTATCGATCGCGACCGCACTAGCCTGCATATCGCCCGAATTATCAAAAATCGTCATCACCGATGCAGTAATCGGTGACTGTTTGGCATCTGCGGTGAAGAGCGCTCGTAGCTCTTTGTCAGCAGGCGATCCAGCTTTAAATCGACTCGGGAGCAAAAATTCAACCCCAATTCCAGTCACTGTTTGACTATTGGTAAGTGGTGGTGTCGATTGGCGCTGCTGGGCGATCGCATTTCTGGGTATCGCGCGATCGATTTGAGTAGATTTGAGTGGGGTCGCAGTGGCGGCTAAGTTCGCACTCAGAGTCACTAAGACTAGAGTGAAACCAATTCCAGAGAGCCAAAAACGCACGATCGATACCTCCTTAAGTGTGACTAAATAACAGCAAAATAGTTCGCAGTCCACATTGTAATCCCTACTTATCTCATTTGGTGTGAGTTCGATCCGCGCTGTAATTTCTTAGAGATCGGTGCTGTTTAAAAATACTAATAGACCTCCTGCGCAAGTAAGAACAAAATCTTTGCTAGTATTGTTTTCACCTCAAGCATAAAGCCTCAAGCCTGACTTTCGCAGAAAGTCTAGCGGTTGACTCATATTGGCAGCAAAACCGAGAATGCCGCGATCGCGATGTGTGTATAGTAACGCGCCGTGAGTGTCGAATAAAAAAGTTCCGCCCCGTTGCGTCAAATAAGTCGGATCGGGCACGTAGGTAAGCCAATTACCCAGCACTTCTGACATGTTTCGGAGCCTTAATGTTGCTAATTCAAATGGTCTTTGAAAACCGCTGCCACCTGCAACATTGAAAAAAGATCCCGCGATTGGTGGTAATGGTTTAGCCTTGACAATCTCGGTATCGGCAATTAATTGAGGTGCAGATCGATCGCCTTTATAACCGCGAAATACTTCACTCAGGGTACCGGGGCTACCAATTCCCGCACACATTAACATCATATTTAACCAAGCATTTTGAGCGGTAGAAAAACCGGGTAATTTGAGTGATAGTCCAGCATAAAGATCGAGTTGAGTATGCAGTTTAGCCTCGCGATCGATAAATAGCCATTCCGCTGGAAATTTAGTAAATTCACAAAACTTCCGACCGGAATCTCGGTTGCCAATCCCGACCATTCGCACGGCTACACCTTCCGCTTCGAGCTGTTGGCGCTCTCGTTGTAGCCACCAAGCATATTCAAGGCTGTCAAAATCGCCCAATTGGGGACAGACGATAACTAACAGCCGTAAGGATGACTCACACCCACTCAAAATGGGGGCGATTTCACCATCGCTGACGCGCTGACGAGCGGTTTGTTGAAAGATTGAATGTGGCGTGTTTTCCATTGAGAACTAATGTGGAGGGGAGATAATGGTGTCTGACAAAGGTTGATAAGAGTAAGCTCATATCTTGCAACAGTACGGAAGAACTGACGAAATAGAATCAAAACTTACTTCTAAGTACTATTCACTATCCACTATCCACTAAAACACTAGTAACGTTGTTTTGATGCAAGATGTAAGTAGGCGGATAAGATCTCCGATGGGTTCTATAATTAAGATCGAAGCCTCTAAAAATGCAATTAGGTGGCACTGTGGGAGGGTAGGCTCTAGTTTAAATCCGCCACTTCATTTTAAAACGATCGAACCGACCCGCCCTGAAAATCCCCATTCGCCACAGCCACAAGTGTATTTGAATCGTCTCCATCTGCGTCATTTTCGGAATTATCGGGAACAGGAAATCATTTTTACTGCCCCTAAAACAATTTTACTCGGTGATAATGCTCAAGGTAAATCTAATCTCTTAGAAGCAGTAGAATTATTATCGACGCTCAAGAGTCATCGCGTCACTCGCGATCGCGATCTGGTCTTGTCCGGACAAACTGAAAGTAGAATTACCGCTCAACTGACCCGCAAACATGGTGAGATCGACCTAGCTTTGCTGCTCAGAGATAAAGGTCGGCGGACGGCAATAGTCAACCGCGAAAGTCTCAAGCGACAACTGGATTTTTTGGGCATTTTAAATGCGGTCGAATTTTCGGCATTGGATCTAGATTTAGTGCGTGGTAATCCCGAAACGCGCAGACATTGGATCGACTCATTGCTGTTTCAAATCGAGCCAGTTTATGCCCATATTTTACATGAATATCAACGAGTATTAAAACAGCGTAATAGTCTGCTCAAACAAGCCGAACAGCGCACCTTAGATCTGACAGAGCTAGAATCGTGGAACCATCAACTCATTCTTACTGGTACAAAAGTAATCCGTCGCCGAATGCGAATTATCGATCGCTTAGCGCCGATCGCCAGAATATGGCATACTAAAATTAGTAAAAATGAAGAATTAACGATCTCTTATACGCCGAATATTGTCGCCTTAGAAAATACGCCTGAAGCAATTTATCAGGCATTTGTCGATCGATTGCATCTGCGCCGCGTTGCCGAACAAAGTTTAGGCAATACATTAGTTGGCCCCCATCGCGACGAAATCGAACTGACAATTAATGACACGCCAGCTAAGGCTTATGGTTCGCAAGGGCAGCAGCGGACGCTCGTGCTAGCTCTCAAACTAGCCGAGCTAGAACTAATCGAACAAATAGTTGGCGAACCGCCATTATTACTCCTCGATGACGTTTTGGCAGAACTCGATTTAACGCGCCAAAATCAACTTCTAAGTACGATCGAAGATCGCTTTCAAACTTTAATCACCACGACTCATTTGGGAGCGTTCGATGCTAAGTGGTTGGACTCATCGCAAATTCTGCATGTGCGATCGGGTCAGATCGTTCCGGCTTGACAAAATTAGTAAAATTTAGATAAAAATAGAGTGTATGAATGAAGAATTAGTAATTCCACAGTTAATTGTCGGGCTGGGCAATCCAGGAGTTAAATATTTACAAACTAGGCACAATGTCGGCTTCGATCTGTTAGATAGTCTGGCTAAAAGGTGGCAGGTTAGCTTTAGCGACCGCAAGCAATTTCAGGGAATTTATGGTGAGGGTTTTGGCAGTCATAATGCTAAAATTAGATTGCTCAAGCCCCAGACTTTTATGAATCTTTCCGGTCAGTCGGTACGCGCGACGATCGATTGGTTCAAACTCCCACCAGAGTCGGTATTAGTTGTCTATGACGATCTCGATCTACCGCTCGGAAAAATTAGATTGCGGCTCTCTGGTTCGGCGGGCGGACACAATGGCATGAAGTCGATTATTTCTCATTTAGGTACCCAAAACTTTCCCCGCGTCCGGATTGGCATCGGCAAAAGCGCTGGCGAAAAAGATACGATTTCTCATGTCCTCGGTAAATTTTCAGGTGCAGAAACACCGATCGTTAGTGAAGTAATCTATCTAGTCAATGACGCGATCGAAATGAGTCTCAAGCAAGGTGTCGAAAAAGCCATGAGTCTCTACAATAGTCGATCGATTCCAGTTCCAGAAAGCGAGTAAAGTATTACCCGCGATCGCTACCAAATAACGAGTCAAAACTACAGTTTATTTAACTGGTGTCGCGATCGATGCTGGCTTACTCCCACTCTTAGCATTCACGATTTGTTGTAATCTAGTAGCAGTTTCCTCGGGTTTACCATCGAGCGGAAAAACTAAGATTCCTTTAATCTTTGGATTGGCGACTAACTGTGGAATTCGTGCTAGTTGGACATCCGTAATCGCAACGCCAGCATAATTAACTGCGTAATTTAGTTCTTCGTTAAAATTCTTTTCATTATAATCTTGAATAAAGACTCGATCGACTCCCCACTTTTCCCAATCTGCGGCAAAATAACGTTTTGCCCAATACGGATTGTGGTGACAAAGATCGAAACTAACAGCCGGATTAGCTGCTTTCATCTGTGTTATCATCTGGCGGGCAAAATTGGTCAAACTCGCCGTCCGATCTACCTTTCCTGGTAGTTCGGCATGATAACCCAAATAGTCATCCCATTGGACGGCATCGACTTTGGGATATTTAGTAACAAATTCTGCCAACATATTTTTAAATAAATTAGCAACTTCTGGCACTTCCACATCCAATACATAATGATCGACCTTAGTGTAAGTGCGATCGACGCCTGGTACCAGCCATTTGTTGGCAATTGCCCGCTCGAAAATTGGACTATTCTTATCGATTTTAATTCCCTTTTCAAAGTAAGCATGAACCTGCATTCCTTGTTTGTGAGCCTCATCGATCGTCCATTCTAGCCAGCGATCTTGAAACTGATTGGGACAACTTTTTGCTCCCAACATTTGCTGCATAATCTCGCTATTATACATCGTGCAGCCGTTACCCCAGACACCATGAATAATCGTATTGATACCGCGATCGTGATAGTAACGAACTCGTTGACGGATTGTTTGCTCGTCAGCATTATTCGTAATCTGATAGCGGCTTAAATAAATCCCCCGAATTACTTTTCTATCCCAAGGAGTTGGCGTACTCGCAATTTTGACGGGTAGCGTTTGTGTAGCTATAGCTGGTGGAATTGGTTTAGCTGTCGATCGAGTGCGCTTATTAGTAGTCGTGCTACTTGTCGGTGGTGCTTGAGGCGAGGCTAGGATGGGTAAACTAGGCGTGCCGATCGCTGGTTTGAAAGGTATGGGAATTAATTGAGCAATTTTACTAAGATTACCTTGCGGGATTAGCCACCAATAGCCACCACCGATAATTAGGAGGATAAATGACAGCGGAATTTGAAAGCAGCCACCTTCGCGATTTTTGTTATTACCCATCTTGATAAACCAATATTAGAATCATGGTGGAGATCGTCTTGTGAAAAAACGTGGGAGTTGCCATCGACAAATCCCACAAGTTAGGCTGATATCGTCAGATCGAAATTAATAATCGCGATCGCAATTAAAATAAATCGATGTCAGTGATATCTCGATAATAGGGAGCGATTGTGTCGGATATGCAGGATCGCCAGCAATCGTCTTTATCTAGTTTGATTTACTGGTAGTAACCGAGCAAGCGATCGCCCTAGAGATTTGAAGTCAGCTAGTTTTGGTGAAAAAAGGGGAATTATATGCTTAGATGCCCCCTAGCATAGCTAGTTTGGAACTACTAGATCGATTTGGCAGTCAAAGTGGTGCAAGCGCAAAAATCGATCGAACTCCTGCCAAAAATTGCGGAGTTACCCTAGCCCCAACTCATTAGCTAGCTGAGTCCTCCGGTAAATGGCGATCGCCGATCGCATCGATCTTGAGAATCAAAGACCAAATTTATGGTAATTTACCTTAGAGTCCTCAAACGTTGACTTTTCGCAGCAAACAGAAACATTATGATATGTAAGTTCATCTTAAATAAGTGCTAGCCATCGTCGGTCGCAGCTCATCTTCGCGGCTAGTCGATTGCCGTATTGTCAATTTAACGTACCAAAGATTGGCGATTGCCGATATCGATCTGTGATGTAATCTGCTCGATTAGAGCTATCCAGCCAATCTTGGGTACAGTCCGATCGAAAACGAGCATCGATAACTAGAAATCGAGTCCACTGTTCAAGATGGAATATAGTAAAGTGAGATTACAATTTTTACTCGGTAGTATTATTAGTTTCGGTCTGTTAGCAGTCCCCGCTGATGCCGGACAATTGGCATCATGGAAATTTGATGCGGGTAGAAATAGGTTAGATTTTAAGACTAATGCGGGGGTTCAGCCCAAAGCAGTCATGTTATTTAACCCTACTCGCCTGGTAATCGACCTACCCGGTATCGGTTTTCCCAAGCCAACGATCACTCAAAAGTTAACAGGCAATTTTAGATCCTTACGGGTCGGACAATTTGACGTGAGTACTACTAGGTTAGTTCTAGAGTTACAACCTGGCTATACCCTCAATCCCAAACGCGTGCAATTTACTGGCGAAAATCCAATCGAGTGGTATGTGACTATTCCAATTCCCGAACGCGGATCGACTTTACCGACTCTTTCCCCCAAGCCAAATTCCCCCCGGTAATCCCTATCTTAGGAGCAAGTAGTGTGAGATACAACTGGTTATTACCCAGTGTTTTTAGTTTCGTAATGGTATCGCTGCCAGCATCAGCGGCAGAAATTCTGTCCTGGCAATTCAATGCGAATGAAAATCGCATCGATTTTAGTACTAGCAACGCAGTGAAACCTGAAGCCCAAATGCTGGCTAATCCCAGTAGATTGATCGTCGATCT
>NZ_JANLWO010000653.1:0-4281 GCF_031364565.1 Chamaesiphon sp. OTE_20_metabat_361 | reverse complement strand
GTACTGGCAGCCGACTCCGGGTAATCTGGCTAGATCTGCCAACGCTACTAACTTATTGACATACTGAATTTTGGCACCCAAACTACTGGCTAGTTGTTGCTTGGTAGCGGCATCTGGGGCGACTAAGAGGAGTTGCCCGGTAGTCATAATTCCTAACTCTTGCAGTAAAAGTTGTTCGGGCTTATTTAAACCCGGTAAATCGCCGATCGACCAATCGCAAATCATAATCAAAAAAAAGGTGAGAGGATAATCGATCGCGGGAGAAACTAAATCTTTAGTTAATATAGTAATTATCTAAGTAAATAGCGACGATTGAGTACGAATGGACTTTACGAGTATTGTTTTGGTGCAAATTGCGATCTTTAGCTGCTTAGCGCTATTATTACCGACATCCCGCAGTAATTCTAGCCTGAAGGTTGCCGCGATCGTCGTGCTGATTATGTTATCGATGAGCTGGTATTTTATGCCCGCTCTGATGATGAAGATCGGGATTTGGGCGTGGGTGTCGTTCGTGTTGCTACCCCTATTGTTGATGCGCCGCCTCGAAGCATTAGTCGATAGCTCGCAATTTGCCGCAGCCAGTCGGATGGCAAAATGGCTGAAATGGTTGGCACCGACGGATGGGATGTGGCACTATCACCACTTACTTCGGGCGTTAGCGATCGCTCAGACAGGACAATTTGAGACAGCTTACCAGATATTCGATCGCTATGGATTGGTAGATCTACCACACCAGAAATCTCACAGATCGACCGCGCTCGATCGCTCGGCAACTGCTTTATTATATCGTTCTACCGATCGCTGGTCGGAATATATTAGCTGGGTGCGAACGCGGCTCACCCGCGAGCAACTGGAGCTAGATGGCGGTACCAGCTTGGTTTTTTACCTGCGGGCGTTGGCAGAAACCGGAGACTTGCATCGGTGTATCATCGAAGTAACTAAACTCGCTCGCGATCGACAGCTCAATCATCAACAATTAAATCTGCTAAAAATCTATCTCCTCGCTTACTGTGGGCGCGTCGATGCCGTTATTCACACATGTGAAGGTTTGCTATCGATGTATCCCAGCGAGATCCATCAATTTTGGATCGGTACGGCTGAGCTAGCGGCTGGCAATAGCGGCGCAGCGATAGCGCAATTGACGGATCTCCGACATAGCACCACAGATAGCTGTATTCAGCAAGATATCGATTGGCGATTGTCCCAACCACTCCCAGATCTGGAAAAACTGAGTTCGTTAGATTGGGCGAGTATCGCTCAAATGGAGTCGGCACTGCTCCAAGATGTGCGCTATGGCGATCGAGCGCCGACTACTGCACGTACGCCGATTACCAACCTCTTAATCGCGGTGAATGTCCTAGTTTTTGGGCTGGAATTATTTGTTCGCGCTCGATTGGGCGATGACGATTTGAGGATTAGACTGTGGGGTGAATTGGCTACACCATTGGTAATTAACGGTCAATGGTGGCGGATAATTACAGCGAACTTTCTCCATGAGGGGATCTTGCACTTGGGAATGAATATGTTGGCATTGCTCTATCTGGGCAAATTTGTCGAGTATCGATTGGGAAGCTGGCGGTATCTGCTAGCCTATATTGCTGCGGGAATTGGCTCGATGGCGACGATTACCTATATCAGTACGAACTGGCTGCCGCAGCCGCCAACGATTGGTGCTTCTGGGGCGATTATGGGGATGCTGGGGGTTATCGGCGCAATCCATCTCAGCGGCTGGCGACAATCCAAAGTCGCTGCGGCTGGGCGGCAATTTCAAGCCGTGCTATTTAGTGTCGGGTTCCAGTTGGTGTTTGACATCACCAACGGGCGTACGAGTATTATCGGTCACTTTTCGGGCTTGACGATCGGCTTTTTAGTCGGGTTGCTACTCCTAAAATTTGGGAGCGCTCCGGCACTTCCCGCCCTCAATTCGAGTGCGGAGTGAATCGAGCATAAGTGGCTCAATGCGATTAAATATAAGTTGTTACCGCTCGAGATGCCTGCGACTGAAGTCGCGGCTGATGATGCAAAGTCCGCCTACGCGGACTGATTAACTAGTCCGCGTAGGCGGACTTTGCACTCCGAGCAGCGGTTGGAAACCGCTGAGGTTCTAGTTGAATAGCCACGCCATGCACTAGGGATAGCAATGCGCCCATCTGTTCTTGTCCGTTAGTTGCCAGATCGCTATTACAGAGGTAGAGTCGATCGTTAACTCGATAGAGCAGATCGCGTAAGATCCGCTCCAAGCGACGTTCGTCACTGGCTTGGGTATCTAGTTCCGTCCAGAGTTTGCCCATCCGATCTTGCAGCAACAGATTGGCACCATATAGCGTCGCGGCACCACCTTCCGCCCATAATGGCGAACCAACATCCAACCAAAAATGATAGGCGTGCGATCGCTTGCTAGCGCGGTACTGGAAGATATTTGAAAGCGTCACGGCGCGATCTTGCGGTTGCAAGGGACTGGTGGGGTAGGGGTTGGCACTGATGGTACCTTGACGGAGTAAGAGGATAAATTGCGCGGTAATCTGATGGGCGGATGCGAGATATTCCGCTGGGCTATGCGTGCGCTCGGATACTTGCCAGTAGTGTTGAGCGGTTTCCATCAGTTCGCGCAGGGCGGAAAGTTTTTGATATACCCGCGCCTTGGGAGCATCGCTAGGCAGGTAGCTACCTTGCTGGAAAAAATACCCGATGGCGTCATTTAATAAATTCAGGGGCGATGGTTGTTGCGATTGGGCGCGTTCTACCCACGCGAGAATCCGATCGTAAGCCTTGGTAGCACTCGCACCGAGTCGATCCCAGCGCGGGAAATTTGTGTAGGGGAGCAGGCGCGGCTGGGATAGCGAGGGCGCATAACAGTAGTCGGCAAGCAAGCCCGCCCGCACGGGATCGATCGAGGCGGCGATCGCATTTTGGGGCGGATGTAGTGGGCTGAGCGTCACGAGCAGATCGGCAACTTCATCCCGACTGGTAAGCTGTCCCAAATTTGGGTAAGTCAATGCGAGCAGCGTCAGCAGCGCGCGCACGCCCGGATCGCTATTGAGGGGAAGTTGAGCGTTGAGCGAGGCGAGCGGAATTTGCTGCTGGCTGAAGATATCGGTAATCGTCGCTCGCGAAATCGCATCTAAACCGGGCGCGATGATGGCCATCTCGCCCGGTGCCACTTTACCACTAGTAATCAGCGCGATCGCAGCATGGGCAGTCTCTTTGAGCATTTCCCCCCGCGTGCGCGTTTCGATCGTGCTGATGCTGGGCGGGAGGCTGGGCACATTGCCAGGATTAAGGACGGCGCTAACGATCGAATCGATACTACTATGGCTATCGACTAAAAGATTTGTCGGTAGCGAATCTAGATAAATAACTTGCCGATCTAGATCGGCTTTAGCACCCTGACAGCGAGCCTTTAAGCCTAATAAATAATCTGGATCGGCACTCAAACCCAACCGTACCATCCCATCGGGATTGTAACTAAATGCTCCCCACACTCCAGCATCTAACAAAAACTCGCAAATCTGTCGCCCGATCGCGGGATAATCATCCACATCATCAGCTAACATCACCCAATAGCGATCGCGTAACTGGCGCTGATATTCAGGCTGTGGTAATAAATATCGCCAGTATAACTCCGTCATAATCCCATAAGTCAGCAACCCGCGATCGAGACACCAATCCCGCCACTCGCTAGCTAAAGACTCTACGCACTGATAGATTTCGCCATTTTCACTCGCCCCAAACCCCTGGATGAGGATTGCTGGTAAATCCGCCAGGGGCGTACAACTATAGGCTGCCAATTGCAGTAAATCCAGAATCCGCCGCACGAATCGGTACTCAGACGGCGCAATTTCTCGCCAGTTGAGCCGTTCTAGCGCGGGTTGCCATAACTTAGTCGCCAACTCCTGCTCCGTCTCCGGACGCAATCTCAACGGGAAGTACGCAGGTAATCTTAACTTCTGAATCAGGAGGGGATAAAATAACAACACCTCCTCTTGAATAAATCCGATCGGCGTTTTGGCTGAGATTGGATATTTACCATGCGTCTTGGCAATTAATCGATCGCTGAGATCGCGCTTACTATCATCATTACCCGCCAACACCAAAATTTTGGCATCCCGCTCCGAATGTTTACTCCGGACAACTCGCTCGTCCAACCACTGACAAAATTGAGCAACTATCGCATCTGTTTTGCCACTGCGCGTACCACCCTCAATCCAAATTGCTTTACCCGACACACCCGCATCTCCAGCGATCGTACTCACACCTTATATTAGTACCTAAATATTATTA
>NZ_JANLWO010000647.1:0-3946 GCF_031364565.1 Chamaesiphon sp. OTE_20_metabat_361 | reverse complement strand
GATGCGCAGATTGGAGCTGACTTGTGGGGCGAGGATCTGCGGTTGGGGTGGTTTGGGCGCAGTGATATAGCCAAATGAGGTGTTTGCGGGGGCAATTTGGGCGGCTGGCTCGACACATTTACCGAGTAGAATCAGTGGCTTGGCTGGTTTGAAGGTGTATCCGGCAATTATCGATTTCTGGTGGAGCGTGGAGACGCGATCGTATTCATTAAAGGAGATCGTCGTAATTATCCGCAAATCTGCTAGTTCGGGATAGTGGCTAATCTGCTCTGGGAGGGTCGTATTGTGGTTATCTGGGAACGAAAGGTCTGTAATTAGGGTTTCAAAAGGTTTACTGACTGCGGCAGCGGCTAGCAGCAGATTCATGGCATCGGCACTAGTGGTGGTGGTTGTGACGATCGCGCCATAATATTCGGCAGCACTAGCGATGGCGTGACGGCTGTGATCCCAATTGCCAGCAATCAGGAGGCGTTGTCCGTGAATGGTTTGGGCGAGTTGACGCGCGAGGATCGAGCGATCGTCTATTTCTGGGGTGAGGCTAGTCCGCGTGCAGGTGAGGGTAAACCAAAAGATCGAACCTGCTGAGGGGGCGCTGATCACCCCGATATCGCCGCCCATCATTTCAATCAGGCGTTTGGAAATGGCTAGTCCTAAACCCGTACCGCCATATTGGCGGGTGGTAGAGGAGTCAGCTTGTGAGAAGGATTGAAAAATCTTATCTTGACTGTCTTGGGCGATGCCGATCCCCGTGTCTTGGACTTGAAAGTAGAGGGTCGTCTGCCGATCGGTGGTCGCGATCGCGCTAATATCGATCGAGACACCGCCGCGCTCGGTAAATTTGATCGCATTGCCGATTAAGTTGGTCAAAATTTGACCCAATCGGGTGGGATCGCCTTGGAGGTTGGTAGGGATGGTAGGTTCGATCCGACAGCTCAATTCGATCCCCTTGGAATAAGCATTGTTGGCAAGAACTTCGATCGTTTGTTCGACGGTATCGACGAGATTAAAATTAATTTCTTCGAGGTGCAATTGTCCGGCATCGATTTTGGTAAAGTCGAGGATTTCATTAATAATATTGAGCAAGTTATCGGAGCTACAGCGAATGGTTTCGACAAAGCTGCGCTGTTCGTCGTTGAGTTTAGTATCTAATAACAACTCGGTAAAACTAATAATCCCATTCATCGGCGTCCGAATTTCATGACTCATATTTGCCAAGAATTCACTCTTCATTTTGCCAGCAGATTCGGCGAGCTGGCGAGCCTTTTCTAAGATGGCATTTTCTTTGGCTAACTCTTGACGGCGATGGCGTTCGAGATCGAGGGAGAGGGACTGGAGTTGCTTGGCGGTGGTGATATCTTCGATCGCAATCAAGAAGCCGGACACTACGGCGATATCGCCAATTTTCTTACCGTCGATAATATCTCTTTGAATTTCTTGCCAATTAAGTAATGCTTCTAATTTCAGCGTGAAAAATTTATCATTGTATTTGACTTCTTTAGCTGGCAAACTTTGATAAGTGTGGATATCGACGAGATGATCCTGCCACTCCCTTGTAGTCAGCCAGTGCGGTACCAAACAGTGTTCGATTTTATCGCCGATATTGATATTTAAAAGTTGGGAAGCGACCGAATTACAAAACCACACCGTTCCGTCTAATTCAGTGGCGAGCAGTCCCATCGATAAGCTGTGGGCGATCGCGGTTTGTGCCGATTGTGCCCGCCCTAATTCGGCGGCGATCGTGGCTAGTTTAGCAACTTTGCCAACTGGAATTGGCTGTAAAAGTTGTCGATCGCCAGAGCGAGGCGTGTGCGTCACTAGATTGATCTGATGGGTTTGCCACAGCCTGTCTATTTCGCGTTTTACCAGAAAGTCTGTATATTGACGCTCGCAATAAGCAACGCCGACACAAGTGAGGGTTAGTAGTGTAATTGGTGCGGCAACTGGCAGCCAGTAATTATTGGCTAAAGCTAAAGTAACAATTGTCATCCAGCCACCACTCAAGCCGAGTAATGCCAGCAATCTTTGCCCGTGAGTAAGCCGACTGAGCCTGTCGCTCAAGAGCGGACTGAATCCGAGTAGTACTAATAATAGCCAATTACCGGGGACGATTTGAAGTCGATCGCGTCCCAGTAAATTATCGACAATTGCCGCATGTAAATAAATACTGGCGACCCCTTCAGCGCGATCGAATGGCGTCTCGATCTGTTTGGCGCTACTACCTGTGACGCCTACTAAGACAATTTTATTATTAAAACCTTTTTCGAGCCGTTGCTTGTCGCGCTCGGTTTGTGGCTCTAAAACCGAACTCAAAGAATAGTGATTGGTCTTGGCAATTTTACCCGGCCAATTAATCCAGAAATTGCCCTCATTGGGCGGACGTTTGATTTCCGGCTCATTGCTAAGATTATGTCCTTCGACTGCCATCCAGGCTAGCGAATAAACCCGATTCTTGTATGAGAGAATTTGGCGAATGACCCCATCGTGACTTTTAATTTTATCGATATGACCGATTGCTTGAGCGGCGGCTTTCAAGCGGCGGGTGGGGACGATCGGCACACCTTTGTTATCCCAACTTTGAGCGAGGACGACAGCTTTATGATTATTAATCGCTTCGATCAGTTCGGCATCATTGGGTGTGATGTCGTTGAATATCGGCTCAAAGACGATCGTACTGGCATTATACTTAGTTAGAATTTTAACTAGCTTGGCATAGTACGCGCGATTTTTTGGTAAATCTCTAAATTTAGTAATACTTTCATCGTCGATTTCGATGACCGCTACCCGATCGTCCCATGCCCGTTCGCCGCGCAATTCGGTGAGGCGATTGTACGCAAAATCTTCAACTGGAGCCATGGCATCGAGATGTACCAATCCGATCGCGATCGTCGCCGCAATTGGCCCTGGCAACCATCGCCACACAGCTCGCAAGTGTTCGGGAAGTTGAAGAGAAAGATTTGTGAATCGGGTGAGATAGTTCAAGAGCGGTAGATGGTGGCTGAGATTTGCGGGGAGGAGCTAAAATCGATGCACTTCGATCGCACGTAAAAATTAGGATAACTGGAATCTAAGCAATTGCAATCGGCAACATAGCTGTTAAAATCTGCATAATTAACGCATTCGACACGACCTTTCGATCGGCATTTAAAGATCCGGGGAGCGGATCGTAGGCAATCGTCTCCGTGGCACCGATGTAACTGGGAAGAATGAATATCCCCTTGCCTGCTTTAACTTTTTTATCGGATTTAAGTGTCTCGACGATCTGCGCTAAATCGATCTGGGGTGGGAGATCGATCGCCAGATGAGCCGATTGAATCACCCGATTTTGACGGGCAGCGGCAGCAGCGTCCCACAGTCCCAATTTCACCGCAATTTGTCCGGCGGCAACCATCCCGATGGCAACAGCTTCGCCATGATTCACTGCATATTTTGTCACATTTTCGATCGCATGACCGATCGTGTGACCGTAATTTAAAGTCGCCCTTAATCCAGTTAATTCATGCTCGTCTTCGCTGACGATCTTCGCCTTCGCACGAGCCGATCGAGTTAGAATAGTAGCTAGGAGTTCGGGCGCGATCTGACTTGCCTGAAGTCCATTAGCGCCTTCTAGAAGCACGAATAGCTCACTGTCGCCAATAACGGCATATTTAATAACTTCGGCCATCCCTGCCTGAAATTCTCGTGCGGGAAGTGTCTGGAGGACGAGCGGATCGGTAAGCACCAGCCGGGGTTGATGAAAGGCACCAATCAGATTTTTGGGGCCATCAGGATGATTGACGCCAGTCTTACCACCGATCGACGAGTCTACCATTGCCAGGAGCGTTGTTGGTACCTGCACCACATTGATGCCCCGCAGCCACGTAGCCGCCGCAAAACCCGTCATATCCCCAATTACGCCACCGCCTAGAGCAACGAGCGTTGACGAGCGTTCTAGCCCCCGCTCTAGGGC
>NZ_JANLWO010000601.1:0-7657 GCF_031364565.1 Chamaesiphon sp. OTE_20_metabat_361 | reverse complement strand
AACGATCTCAGCGTCCTCTGTTTAAGGCTCCGGCGTATACACAACACAATTGGGCTACGTTTTTAGATCTACATCCCCCAACCCCCTTTTCAAGGGGGCTTTAAAAGTCCCCCTTGAAAAGGGGGATTTAGCGGCTCGCAGCCGGGAGGGAACCTCCCGGATTATGCGAGACAAGACAGCGGCGGTTTTATTCTGGGGGAACCCCAGAATAAAAAACCGACAAGACAGGGGGATTCCCACCAATTTCGATCCTAACTAGAGATGTGTATACACGGTAGCTATTTAAGGAGAAGCAGCGCCCCGATCCGGTATCATCAGCATTAAACCCCGATTATAATCCCACAACTACCCCACATCAGCGATCGTGACTCTACTGGCACCGCTCAAGCATCTGACCGCTCTCAAACTATCTAAACTGTCACTTCTAGTCGGCTCGGTTGCTGCATTCGAGCAGTTCCGACCGAAACCACCAGTGGCAGCCGAACCTGTCGAATTTGTTCCCGCACTACCAACGCCCAGCGAGATCTTGCAAGAACTTGGCGAAAGTTTACGCCAAAATCGCCAAAATCGTCAACTCTCGATCGGCGATATCGCTAGCCGCACTCGGATTCAGCCGCGACTGGTACAGGCGATCGAAGAAGGGCATATCGAAATGCTCCCCGAGCCTGTATACGTCAAAGGCATGGTCAAACGCTATGCTGATAGCGTAGGCTTGGATGGAGCGACAATTTCCCAGCAAGTACCTAACTGGGACGCCGCCGCTGCTACCTTTGAGCCGACTACCAAGCTCCAGACAACCACTTTTCACACTCCCACTCCAGTTAAGCCGCTGTACGTGTATTTAGGCTATACAGTGGCGATTATTGGGGTAAGTGCGGTGGCGTCTAATCTACTCAACACTGCCTTCAAATCGCAGTCTCAGCCCACTCCAGTAGTAGCAGCCAAACCGCAGCCAGCAGCAGGAAGTGCTACAGCGCCTGTAGCTGCACCTCAACGCAGTCAATTACCAGACATTCCTGTAGAGATCGTCGTCAAGAGTCCAACTTGGGCGCAAATTGGCATCGATGGGAAGACCGTATTCACGGGCAATCTCAATATTGGGACAAAATTTAACTGGACAGCTCAAAAGCAAGTCACGATCAATACCAATAATGCTGGTGGCTTGTTTATCGCTCATGATGCCCAACCACCACAAGCATTGGGCAAAGTCGGTGAAAAACAAAGTGTGACTGTCAAGGTAGGCAAACGTTAAGTACCAAAAATCCCCTCAAACGAGGGGATTTTTGTATTTTCCCAGTCCGGCAAATCGATCGAGATTGCCTAGCCTACAATAAGTATTGACTATCTACCAAACTCATCGTGATTAACCTGCAACCGCTCGATCGTCATCACAGCCTCACTGTTACGCCGCCAGCATCGGGGATCTCGCTCCAAGGCACCTTACAGATTCCTGGGGACAAATCTATTTCCCATCGCGCCTTGATGTTGGGAGCCTTGGCGGAGGGTGAGACGACGATTCGGGGCTTATTGCTCGGTGAAGATCCTCGGAGTACGGCGGCTTGTTTTACGGCAATGGGAGCGCAGATTTCTGAATTAAATACCGAACTGGTAACGGTGACGGGGATTGGTTTGGGGCAGCTTCAGGAGCCAGTAAATATCCTCGACGCTGGCAATTCCGGAACGACGATGCGATTGATGCTGGGGATCTTAGCTTCTCATCCCGATCGCTTTTTTATGGTAACTGGTGATGACTCCTTGCGATCGCGTCCGATGTCGCGAGTCGTCGCACCGCTGGCGGAGATGGGAGCGCAAATCTGGGGACGCAAGAGCAATTCCCTCGCACCGCTCGCTGTGCGCGGACAAGCATTACAACCGATCCACTATCATTCCCCGATCGCGTCTGCTCAGGTCAAGTCGGCAATATTACTCGCTGGATTGATGGTTTACGGGCGCACCACCGTCACAGAACCCGCCTTATCGCGGGATCACTCCGAACGGATGTTACGAGCGTTTGGGGCGCAGATAGATGTCGATCCAGAGACGCATAGTGCGACTGTGACGGGCTATCCTACCCTCACCGGACAACAAGTAATCGTCCCTGGGGATATTAGCTCGGCAGCATTTTGGCTGGTAGCTGGCGCGATCGTGCCTGGTTCGGAGTTGTATATTGAAAATGTCGGCGTCAATCCTACCCGCACGGGCATTTTGGTGGCTTTAGAATTAATGGGTGCCGATATTACCCTCGAAAATCAGCGCGAAGTTGCTGGCGAACCCGTTGCCGATATCCGCGTCAAACATAGCAACCTCAAAGCCTGTGAAATTAGCGGCGATCTGATCCCGCGTCTGATCGATGAGATTCCAATTCTAGCTGTCGCCGCTGTATTTGCTCAAGGGACAACCGTTATTAAAGACGCTGCCGAATTGCGCGTTAAAGAGAGCGACAGGTTGCAAGTAATGGCAGCAGCGTTAACTAAAATGGGCGCAAAAGTTACCGAATTACCCGATGGTTTAGAAATCACTGGTGGGGGCACTTTAAGCGGCGCAGAGCTAGATAGTTTTACAGATCATCGGATTGCCATGAGCCTGTCGATCGCGTCCCTAATGGCAAAGGAAACGACTACCATTCACCGTGCCGAAGCAGCGTCTATTTCCTATCCCACATTCTTCGATTCATTACGCAGTATTGTCAAATCATAACATCCCAAAAGCTTCGACATAGGCATCATAATCAGTATCGCTAAAACAAACAAAGCTCACACCCTCGATCGACAAATCTTGCACCAAATAAGCCCGCACAGTCTCCAATGCCACCTGAGCCGCTAGATCGATCGGATAACCATAAACACCACAACTAATCGCTGGAAACGCGATCGTTTTAATCTCATATTGTGCGGCTAGAGCCAAACTTTCGCGATAACAACTGGCGAGTAATTCTGGCTCGCCACTATTACCACCCTCCCAAATAGGGCCAACGGTATGAATTATATAATCAGCCGTCAATCGATAGCCTGAAGTAATTTTAGCCTCACCAGTTTTACAACCATTTAGTCGCTGACACGTAGCTAATAACTCTTTGCCCGCCGCGCGATGGATCGCTCCATCGACACCGCCACCACCAAGTAACGAACTATTAGCTGCATTCACGATCGCATCTACTGTCAATTTAGTAATATCGCCCTGAATTATCCCCATCCGTTCTTGTGGACTTGAGAGCGATGCTGCTGTCATTTTTGATGAATATTTTTATTTTAACTTCTTGTATTATAATATTCTAAATATGCGATCGGTTCAGTAAGTAGGCGTAATTATTTATCAGATAGATTGTGTCCGAAACCTTAATGGTGGGCAATGCCCACCCTACTGGCTACTGGCTTGACACGACTAAAAATGTGGGTAAAGCGATTCTCTTTCAGAGAGGCTGCGCCAACGCTCAAAATGTTACTCATTGTATTTTCCAGAGTTATAAATGCCCACAGTTTTAGTCGTGTCGTCCCACTACTTCTACTTCCTGGATCGATGTTTGCTGGTATAAACCATCCCCCACAGTCGATCTATAAAATGTATGATGTTTAACATTGTCATCTTGGGGCGATCGATCGTCAAATTGCTGAGACAGAACATCCTCACCACTGGTAAAATGATTTAGCCCAGTACCGTCCGAGCATTGACATGAATAGACCGATCGGAATCGACCTGTTTGCAGGTGCTGGCGGGATGTCATTGGGATTCGAGCAGGCTGGTTTTGATATCGTCGCCGCAGTAGAGATCGATCCGATTCATTGTGCCACGCACGAGTACAACTTTCCCCATGCTGCCACAATTTGCGCTAGCGTCATCGATCTGACGGGTGCAGAAGTTCGCCGGAGAGCCAAATTAGGCGATCGCGATATCGATGTTGTCATGGGCGGCGCTCCCTGTCAAGGCTTTTCCCTCATGGGCAAACGTGCTTTCGACGATCCCCGCAACCAGTTAGTATTTCATTACGTGCGGCTCGTTAAGGAATTAAACCCTAAATATTGCGTCTTTGAAAATGTCAAAGGCTTAACCCTCGGCGCACACGCCCAGTTTCTCGCCGAACTGATTGCCGCATTGGGCGAGGCTGGTTATGATGTGCTGACACCTTACCAAGTACTCAACGCCGCCGATTATGGCGTACCACAGGATCGCAAGCGACTATTTCTCGTCGGTACGCGTCAGGGGGAGAAGTCGCCCACTTATCCACAGCCACACCCAGAGCGCGTAACAGTTTGGGAAGCGATTGGGGATTTACCAAATGCCGATCGATTTGAGGCGCTCTGGCTGGAAGATCGGATCGCGGTAACATGGGAGACAACCAGCCCCTACGCACGTAGACTGAGAGGATTCGATCGCGATCCCCACGATTATAGCTACTCCCGGAGATTCGACCCTCACCTGCTCACCTGTAGTATCAGAACCCGACATAACCCCGCCTCCCAAACTAGATTTAACGCGACCATTCAAGGTAAAACCGAAGCCATCAGCCACTTCCGCCGCCTCGATCCGGCTGGGCTATGTAATACACTCCGCGCTGGTACCGATAGCGCACGCGGCGCGCATACCTCCCCCCGCCCGATTCATCCCTTTTTACCCCGCGTCATCACCGTGCGCGAGGCGGCGAGATTGCATTCCTATCCCGACTGGTTCCGCTTGCACGGGACGAAATGGCATGGCTGTCGCCAAATTGGTAATAGCGTCCCGCCACTCCTCGCCCGTGCCTTAGCTAGCGAATTATTAAAAGCCCAGGGCATACAACCTTCAAAGCCGAAAAAAATTCTCGCTCGCGGTCACGATCGACTATTATCTTTTGATATGAGTAATGCGTCAAAATATTTTCAAGTACCGCTAGACACAATCGCCCAAAGATCGCGGTTAAAAACACCGTTACGATCGCTCTAAATCCTGTTGTGCTAATATCCGGGGGACAACAATCAAAAAATAAGTCCACCATAGGATAATTAACCCGGCTACTGGCAAAGTTAGCCACAGAGTATGGAATAATAACCAACTGCCAGTAATAATGGCTATTCCCGTCAGGACGATCGTCCACGGCTGACACCACCAAGGTTTTGATGCCCACAAATTACTATTACTCATTGTTAACAAATTAAAGTTTAGCTACGATCGTACTCGGTAATGCGCCGATCGCATCCGCTCCCAACCCTAATTTAATAGACATGACTGTGGTGTCTCAGAGTAACCCTGACATAATTATGTCAGGGCTACTCTGAGGATCGATCGCGATCGACTGATGATATTAGGCGAAGATTTAGGTTGATACTAGTTGACACTATACTCTTTCAACCAAGCGGTGGCAATTTGTACTCCTTCTTGATTTTCTTGTTTTTCAAAGAGGAAGAGTGCGGCTTTCATACAAGTAATTCCATCCTTAGTGCCACCGAACAAGGTGGCAACTGCCATAAAAGCATAAGGATTAGTTTCTTCGAGTCTGAGTGCTTTCTCATAATAGGCTAAGGCTTGTTCCTTCTGTCCTTTTTTCTGTGCCGCCCAGCCCAATTGGACGTATTTCATCGATTGTTCGCGATTGTCAGCGCTTGCGTCGTCATTTTTGACTTCAGGAGCTTCCTGAGCGCGTTCGATATTTTGAATTGTGAGGGAGTTGATGCTAGGAGCTAGTTCGGCGTGAGTGCTAGCAGCAGTGGTAAATAGGACGGAAACGAGAGTTAAGCTGGAGACAAAAGTGCTTTTGAACATGGCTGGATTGCTGTGGTGTGAGTTCTATTGAATATCATTAAACACCCTTCGTCTGTGAGTTGGATACGGAGATATTTTTGCTGCTATTTAGTTACGATTTAGTTTCGTCAACATCGGAATGTTAATGCTTTAGCTAACAACTAAGATGGGGCGTTGAGAAATATTTTGCTTGTTAGAGTCGCCGTAACTAATGCCAGACAAGCGATCTCAGCTATTACTGGCAATCAACCAATCGCCCACTTGAGAGCGTCATTAAATGTAAAACCAGCCATCTCCTCGACAATCCCCACTTCGAGTACGGCTTGAAATACCGCCCAGCACTGGATATTTGTGATGGTTTCCCGATCGACTCCCCAATCCTGAAAATAAATTGCGAGCGTTTTAGCACCTTCGTCAGTAGCTTGATTGCCGCCAATAATTAGACAGTACGGCTCGTCTGATATCGCTGGATACTCCACCAAGGTAAAGACATCACTTAATTCTTTTTCCCAAACCGATTGGCGCGTTAGATCCACTGTGCAAAACCTGATAATAACTACGATCGAGATCTTAAAGCCATCACTATTAAACCTTTTGGCTCGATCGCCAGTCTAACTTGTTGGAAAGCAAAAAAGACGCCGATCGTGATGAATCGAAATCAAGGAATGCCTATCTATCTTAAAAGCTTGACTGAGAAAGCACTTAGGAGCTGCTAAGAGCGATTCTCATTCTGAGAGGCTACGCCAACGAGTGGCCAGGAGGTGAACTCAATGAGGTAGAGTGGAAGTACCTGCCATCTGCCCTTGGAGAGAACTTTCTATGGACAATAAGACAGAGCTATTATCTCAACTCCAGATCTGGGTTGCCAACTTCGGCGTTAAAGCGATCTCAGCTTGCCTGATTCTGCTAGCTGGCATTCAACTTGCTCGGGTGCTCCAATCGATCGTCGGTCGCGCGATTCAACAAGCTAGAATTGATGCCACGTTAGTATTATTTGCCAGTAACTTGGTGTATATTTCGGTAGTCACGATGACCGCGATTATCGCCCTCGGTCAGTTAGGCGTCCAGACAGCATCATTTATTGCGATCTTAGGATCGATCGGGGTCGCACTGGGACTTGCTTGACAAGGTTCTTTATCCAATTTTGCCGCAGGGATTTTGATTATCGTCCTCCGCCCGTTTAAAGTCGGCGACTATATCGAATGTCTGGGGATCGGCGGTACCGTCAAAAGGATTCATCCGCTCAACACCACGCTAATTACCCCCGATCGTCGCACGATCGTCGCTCCCAACCGCATGTGATGGGAACTGTCCACGAGCAAACCTGGACGGAGCGATGATTTGGGCTTGTGATTGCGATCGATTTTAGCAAACTCAATCTCTATTACGAATATTGGATGATTCGATCGTTACACTCGATCGGATTTATTTGGATAGATCGTCATATTAAACTCGATCGCCATAACTTATCTCGATCGACAAATTCACGCTCTCAATCGTATCTCTGCACCCAGTAGATAAGTAGATAAGCAGCATCACGAAAATGTCACGGTCGAAACTGGAGGATACAAAAGGCAGAGCCAATGTGTTTCAGTCAAGACAGCGAATCAGCGACGCGCTCATCACGGAGGTTCCCTCCAGGTCGAGCGCGTCAAGACAAGAGAGAGGGTTTGGGGGTGAGGGCAAAAGGCTGGCATCTTACATTTAATTCCGCCTAGCTACTTATAGCGGGGTTAGGAAAGGAACAGGGTTTCTTTGCAGGGAAATGCCAATGTCCTTCGGGGAGAAGTAATTAATAATTAATTATTAATTATTAATTATTACCCAACCATTCTTGCTTGGTAATTTCGAGCTTATTTGCTTCGATCCAGTGTCCCTTTTTTTGAAACGCGTGAGGAATATATCTGACAAACTTCATGCCAACTTTTTCGAGGACGCGCCGACT
>NZ_JANLWO010000593.1:0-2932 GCF_031364565.1 Chamaesiphon sp. OTE_20_metabat_361 | reverse complement strand
GATGCGCCGCTCCCGGATTATGCGAGACAAGACAGCGGCTCGCAGCCGGGAGGTTCCCTCCCGGATTATGCGAGACAAGACAGCGGCTCGCAGCCGGGAGGTTCCCTCCCGGATTATGCGAGACAAGACAGCGCCCCAAGCAGCGAGACAAGACAGTCGGGGATTTAGGTTTGGCTACCATTGAATCGCGTTATTTAGTGGTTGGTGCCATGGATGGTGTAGCGACGGGCATGGTAGTTGTACTTGTCGTTACTTTTTTAGCTGTAATCTTTTTCTTAGGAGTAGATACAGTCTTTTTCGGTTTGCAATTGGCGTGGACTTTCACAGGGAGAGTAGCAGGATCGATCGTTTCGGTACCGATGACTAACGTTTTATATTTTCCAGCACCATCGACTAGCGCTTCACCACAAGTATTTGCTGCGACATCTTTGCGGGTGACGGGCTTATTTTTAGCATTAGTCCCTTTGATGGGATACTTTTGTTTAGCTGTTAAACCTGTAACTACCACTTGGTCTTTGCTGGTTTTGTAAACTTCAGCAGTCGCGTTGGCGGAGCCTCTCGGAACGAGAATCGCAGTATGAGTTAATGTTAATACTGCCGCCATTACAACTGTCGAGATCGAAAACTTGATGGACATATATTTGTGGGTGATTGGTTAGTTAGTTAAGTTGTGTGGTAGGTGCTGGTTATTAGTTAGATATTGCCATCTATTTGTTCCCTTGCATAGCCCGAATTAATTCGGCGGCGACTTCAGGGCGCGAAAATTCTGGCGGTGGTAGTTCGCCTTGACGGAGTAAGTCGCGAACTTTAGTACCGGACAGATGTACGCGTTGTTCGGGCGTACTGGGACTGGTTTTGGTAGTTGCCATTGATTTGGTAACTTGACAATAAAACGCGTGCTCGAACATCATCGGGGTGATGCCAAGTTCCCCTGGTTCAAATTCACTGAAGATGTGTTGAGCGTCGTAGGTGCCGTAGTAGTCGCCTACGCCCGCATGATCGCGTCCGACGATAAAATGGGTACAACCGTAATTTTTTGCGGATTAGGGCGTGAAAAATGGCTTCCCGTGGCCCAGCATAGCGCATCGCGGCGGGGTTAATGCCGAGGATGACTCGATCGCTGGGATAATAATGTTCGAGGATGATTTCATAGCAGCGCATCCGCACATCGGCGGGGATATCATCTTCTTTGGTTGCGCCGACGAGGGGATGGAGAAATAACCCATCGACGGTTTCCATCGCACATTTTTGGATATACTCATGGGCGCGATGGATCGGGTTGCGAGTCTGAAATCCGACGATCGTGTTCCAGCCTTTAGCTTGAAACTGAGCGCGGGAGGCGACAGGATCGATTTGATAGGTGGGAAATTGCGGGTGCGCTTCCCGTTCTAACAGGTAGATATCACCTGCTAAATTGACATTCCCCTGGTCGTAGACGACTTTGACACCGGGATGCTTTTCATCATCGGTGCGATACACGTTAATCGCTTCTTGCTGCTTGTCGTAAGTGTATTTTTCGGTGAGCTGTAAAACGCCGACAAATCGATCGTTACTGTCATCTAATCTGACGAGCGAACCAACGGTTAGAGGTGCGGCGACAGCTTCAGTTACAGATAGCGTAATCGGAATCGACCACGGTAAACCATTAGCAAGGCGCATTTTAGCGACGACCGGATGATAATCTGCTTCTGGCATAAACCCCTGAAGCGGACTAAATGCACCGATCGCAATCATGACTAAATCGGAATATGCCCGCTCGTCTAATGTTACTCTGGGCAAGCTATCGGCTTTACTCAGAAATTCGGCTTTTTGAGCGGGGGTGGCGATGCGATTCACCAAGTTACCGCCGTGGGGTGCAATACCAGAACGCTGACTCAAACTAATTTTCCTCGCAATTTTTTAAATACTTTTATGGATCACTTTAGCAGCTTTGGGGAAGGTTTTAGGCTTTAGGCTTTAGGTTTTAGGGGAGATGGGGGAAGGTTTTAGGCTTTAGGTTTTAGGCTTTAGGCTTTAGGTTTTGGGGAATAGGATGACTAGATGATTTAAAATAGAAGCGTGTAGCTCGAATGTGATGAACTATGGAACAACGATTGACCACACAGCAGCTAGAGTTGATTGTTGGTGAGGTTGGGCGATTGGCAAATCGTCAGCAGGATGAACTAGATCGATCGGAAGTTCAAAAGATTTTAGTCGAGCTAAATCTCCCGCCGGAACTGTTGGATGAGGCGATGATTCAGGTGCAGCGGAAGGAGGCACTAGCAAGGCAGAAAAAACGCAATATTGGCATCGCGATCGGGGGAGTAGCTGCACTAGTTATGCTAGTAGCTGGGACTAGTCTCTTTTTCCAAAATAAAGCGAGTACAATTGCCAAGATCGGTGTCAGCCAAGATCGCATCAGCTTCGTGCGCGATGGTGGTGAGAACCTAAATCCAGTGGCTAAAGGTGCGGAAATTGTCTATCGCGTCACGCTCAATGATGCGCCCGTCGGTGAAACATTAAACCTAACCTGCAATTGGCTCGACGCATCCGGTAAAGTCGCCCATACCAATCGCTACGAGACTAAAAACATTACCACCCCAGTCTGGAATACCTCATGTCGCTACCAGATCCCGCTAGATGCCGCTTCAGGTGCGTGGAAAGTGGAAATTCGCGCTGGAGATCGATCGCTCAAGCAGATGCCCTTTGAGGTTAAATGAGATGGGATGTGGGAGATGCGGCTCGCGCACGCCTTTGTTCCCCGACGGTATAGCGAGACAAGACAGGGAGTTGGGGGCTGTGAGACTGAGGCTTGCACCGATTATAAAAAATCCCCTCTTGGGAGGGGTGCGACAAGCGATGGTTGTGTCGATCTCCGCTAATAACAAACAAGGGCCCAATTATTACCGCGTTCAGTAATTTGAAAAGGAAACAAGGGTGAATTCGATAGAGG
>NZ_JANLWO010000171.1:0-3861 GCF_031364565.1 Chamaesiphon sp. OTE_20_metabat_361 | reverse complement strand
AGTAGTTTTTGGCGCTCGGAGGTGAGCAGACGGTTGACGGGAATCCCCGTCCATTTGGCGACGATTTCAGCAATATCGCTGTCGGAAACTTGTTCGCGCAGCAGGGTAGAGCCTTGAACTTGCACGGCGGCGAGTTCGGTTTCTTTAACGTCGCGCTCTTGTTGGAGTTTTTCGAGGTTGCCATATTTGAGTTGGGCAGCGGTATTGAGGTCGTAAGCGCGTTCGGCTTGCTCGATTTGGACGCGAATTTGGTCTTCTTGCTCTTTAAGGCTTTTAATCCCATCGAGGAGTTGCTTTTCGCCTTGCCATTGGTTGTTGAGTTCGCCTTGTTTGACTTTGAGCGTATCGATCTCCTCGTCGATTTTTTCCAGCCGTCCTTGGGTGGGATGATAGCCATTACTGAGGATGTTTTCACCTTGGAGGGAGAGTTTCTCCATTTCGAGCTGCATGACGCGCCGATCGATCGCTTCGAGTTCGGCAGGTTTGGAGGTGATCTCCATTTTGAGCTTAGCAGCGGCTTCATCGACGAGATCGATCGCTTTATCTGGCAAAAACCGATCGGCGATATACCGACTGGAGAGGGTAGCCGCAGCAACTAGAGCCGAATCGCTAATCTTCACCCCGTGATGGACTTCATAGCGCTCTTTCAACCCCCGCAGGATCGAGATCGTATCTTCGACGCTGGGTTCGTTGACTTGAACGGGCTGAAAGCGGCGTTCTAATGCGGGATCTTTCTCGATATATTTCCGATATTCATCGATCGTGGTGGCACCGATACAGCGCAATTCGCCCCGTGCTAGCATCGGTTTGAGCAGATTGCCCGCATCCATTGCCCCCTGATTGCCACCCGCACCGACGACGGTATGCAGTTCGTCGATAAATAGGACGATTTGCCCTGCCGATTCGGTTACTTCTTTGAGTACCGATCGCAAGCGTTCTTCAAATTCACCTCGGAGTTTAGCACCTGCGATCAGGCTGCCCATATCGAGGGAAATTAAGGTGCGATCCTTGAGGGATTCGGGCACGTCGCCATTGACGATCCGTTGCGCCAATCCTTCGGCGATGGCGGTTTTGCCGACACCAGGTTCGCCAATCAGGACGGGGTTATTTTTTTGGCGGCGGGACAGCACTTGGACGACTCGTTTGATCTCTTCGTCTCTACCAATCACGGGATCCATTTGCCCAGCTCTGGCTGCTTCGGTGAGATCTTTGCCATATTTAGGCAAGGCACTCGCACTAGCTTCCGGCTGTTGAGGAGCAGTTTTAGGCGTTGTCGTTCGCAACTGCTTGATGGCAGATTCTAATTGAGCGCGATCGAAATCAAAGGCTTTGAGTAATCGCCGCCCGACTCGATCGTCGTCCATCAGGGCTAATATCAAATGATCTACTCCAATTACCCGCTCTTGCCAGCTTTCCCGAGCCGCTTCAGCTCGATCGAGCAATACATCCAGACTTCTACCTAGATATAAGTCCACCACCCGATCCAATCGCGGCTGACGTGCGGTAAATTCTTGAAGTTGGCGGGTAAATTTATCCACATCGACACCCACCCGCGCGAGAATTTTTGGCGCTAGATCCTGTTGTTCCAACAGCGCCATCGTGACATGTTCGACTTCTAACTGCTGGTTGAACGATCTCCGCGCAACGTCCTGCGATTTGATGATTGCATCCCAGGCTTGGTCGGTAAATTTGGTAGGATCTGTAGGCTGCATGTCTAGGGGATGGCGATTATTGGCGATCGTGTTTGTTCAGTATATCAAGGAAGTTCGATTCGTTGGCATGGCTACTCTAAATCAGCCGCGCTAGTGAGATCTTATGGCGCTGTGGTGGAGCGATCTTCCCACAATTGGGGCGCAGTTCTATAGCCCCAGCGGTTGGAGACCGCTGCTTATGATGCAAAGTCCACCTGTCTTGACGCGCTGCTTGGTGCGCGACACCTGGAGGTTCCCTCCCGTTTGTGTGCTGAACTCGACGCGCTCATCACGGAGGTTCCCTCCAGGTCGAGCGCGTCAAGACAAGACAACGACAAGACAGCGAATCAAGATACAATCGTAGGCATCTCGCGGTAGCAACGTAGGTTAACTAGTGTGACAAGTATTTCAACCGGGCGATCGATCGCGAAGATAAAGATTTGGATCGCAGTAGCCAATGACCGCTGGCGATCGCCGCGCCACCTATACTAATATATTTACAGATCGCACCCTTGCCTTCAAGGTAGCGACTCAATTTTCCCACGGTGTTCGTCGCGCTGATTCGAGCTTCACTACTGGCGATCCGACTGAGATCTTCTAGATCGAACACCTCTCTATTGTATCGCTGTACCGCTCGGGTGAAAAAGACATGAATTATCTACTATCAGGCGATGTCGGCGGTACCAAAACCCTCCTGCGACTAGCTCACCCCGGATCGCCCCAGCTTGCGTGCTTTCAACAGTCATATCCCAGCCAAGAATATCCGGATCTCGTGGCGATCGTCCAGAAATTTTTGGCAGCAGCCCCAACCCAGCTCGGCACCCAAATCGAGATCGATGCTGCCTGTCTGGCCATTGCTGGAGCCGTAATCGATGGCTCATCTTACTTACCAAATCTCGACTGGCATCTCAACGCCGCTAAATTGGCGCAAGCACTCCAGATCCCCAACCTGACGCTCATCAATGACTTTACCGCGATCGGCTATGGGATTACCCAGTTGCAGCCAGCCGACCTCCACACGCTCCAAACCGGACAACCGCGCGATCGTGCCCCGATCGCGATTATTGGGGCGGGTACGGGGCTGGGGCAAGGATTCCTGATTCATAATGGCACCGACTATCAAGTTATTGCCACCGAAGGCGGACATACGGACTTTGCCGCCCGATCGATCCAGGAATTCGAGCTATACCAATATATCTGTCGTCGCAAGCAGATCGATCGAGTCTCCAACGAGCGGGTACTATCTGGGGCTGGAATTATCACGATTTATCAATTTTTGCGCGATACTGGTGACTTATCCGAAAATACCGATATCGCTAATGTAGTCCAGCGCTGGGAGTCTCAACCCGAGACAGCAGCCGATCCTGCGGGTATCATCTCCGCACAGGCGATCGCCAAAACCGACCCCCTCGCCCAAGCTACCATGCAGATGTTTGGCTCCATATATGGAGCTGAATCGGGAAATCTCGCCCTCAAAACCCTGCCCTACGGTGGATTATTTATTGCGGGTGGGATCGCTGCCAAAAATTTACCTCTAATTACCGATGGCACTTTTATGGCAGCATTCAATCATAAAGGTAGGATTAGCGATTTGTTAACCAATATCCCCGTCCAGATCGTCCTCGAACCGCAAGTCGGTCTCCTCGGCGCTGCGGCACAGGCTGAGTGTCTCGCCCGTGCCGAGCGCTAACACATCTAGGCTGCCGCACCGCCGCGTTAAGCCGATCGTGCCGCAGTGTCAGCTCCTGCTAAATTAGTAATAATAGCGCCATCAAAGTGGTGGCGATCGGGTCGGTCATCCGCCATGATGACTATTAGTAGCGATATTAGTCTGAGATATATTCGTACCTAATACAACAGTTTTCTGCTGAGAATCCTGTCAGACTCTGAAATCAACAGCTAGACACCGACACCTAGTTAAAGCGATTTTTTGGGATGCGCTTGACTCCAGCCCAAATCGCTCAACTGCCAGGATCGCCATCAACCCCAGTACGGCAACGCTTTCGATCGGTATATTAGCGAAGTGCGAGGAAACTGTGCAAACCATTAAGATTGTCAATGAGAAGAACATTAAAAAATAATAAAGGTTATACTAAAATATTAAGTGGTGCTAAAAAAGGAGAGCTATGTTTCTTAGACTAGCAAATCAACATCAAGAATTCGTCAAAGA
>NZ_JANLWO010000507.1:0-2208 GCF_031364565.1 Chamaesiphon sp. OTE_20_metabat_361 | reverse complement strand
GTCCGGCAAACTTAGTTTTAATTTCGAGATCGTTATCGACAAGAAAGACGTTTCTGGCGGCGATAGTGCCGCCAATTAGCAAACAGATGAAGCCCCAAGATAACCAACCGTTAGAAGTATTTGGTTTGGGAGTTGGGGGTTTAGGCTGACTCTTGTTATCGGGCTTTGAAGATGTCATTTTAGTTGATTAACTAAATGGATCGATTCGGGCAGAATCAGTTTTTCTAGACCTAATCTTACAGCACCTTGCGAACCAGGGAGAGAGAAGACGAGGAGCCGATCGTAGGTACCCGCAATCGCCCGCGAAGCGATCGCCCGCGAGCCGATTTCTTGATAACTCAGCGCTCTAAAAATCTCTCCAAAACCGGGCAAAGTCTTGGTGAGGAGGCTGGAGATCGCCTCATAGGTGGTATCGCGGGGCGAGATGCCAGTACCACCATTAAAGACGATCGCCTGAATCGATCGCAGCTCTAGCATGTTAGTTAGAACCGTCGCAATCTGGGGCGATTCGTCCGGAATAATCTGATACTTACCGATCGTATGTCCCGCAGATTGTAGCAGTTCTTGGATGAGGGCACCACTGCGATCGGTCTCGGGCGTACGAGTATCGCTGACCGTGATGACCGCGAAAATAATGCTAATGTGGTGCGGATCTGGATGGGGTTGAGCCGCAGATCCAGTGGCGATGCTGGGCGATCGATCGAGCATGGGCTATTCTTCAGCTTTTTTAAATCCCAAGCCATTGCTTGCCGAGTAACGCTCCATAAAGCGCATGAATCGATCCCACTCTGCCGTAGAATTCATGATATAGATCGCTTCGAGTGCTTCGGGTTTGCCATTGACAAATTTTGCTTTGACTTCCCGCGTGATAATCTCACCTTCTTCGTCAATCATGTACAGTCCAGTGACTTCTTCATTGACTTCATTTCCCAAGATTGCGGGTTTTTCAAAGTAAAATGAGGCTTTACCTTGCTGGCCAGTGCGAGATTTGGTGAGTCGAACATCGGGAACAACAGGTTCGGTGGTGCCTCGGGAAAACTGAATTTCTGCCATGAATAAGGTGAGATAAGTTTATTTTCATATATTAGTCGATCGAGAGTTCCAAATTTGAATCAATTAAATCCTTACGCGTGGATCGATCGTGCGCTCGCGACGATTAAACAGGCAAATTGGTATCGCTCGCCGACGACGATCTCCAGTATCGCTGGTACTGAGGTGACGATCGCCGGACGATCGCTCATTAACTTTGGCAGTAATGATTATCTGGGTTTGGCTGGGGACGAGCGGTTAATTCAAGCGGCGATTGCGGCGACGCAGCAATTTGGTACGGGGGCGACGGGTTCGCGCCTAACGAGCGGACACCGCCAGCTCCACCAAGATCTCGAAGCCGCGATCGCCCGTTTAAAGGGCACTGAAGCCGCCTTGGTTTTTAGTTCGGGGTATTTGGCAAATTTGGGGACGATCGCGGCGCTAGTGGGCAGCAAGGACGCGATCCTCAGCGATCGATCGAACCATTCGAGCATTAAGAATGGGGCGCTGTTAAGTGGGGCAAAAATTATTGAATATCAGCACTGCGATGTTGCCGATCTGCGTGCGCAGTTGGAGTTACATCGCGCCAGTTATCGGCGGTGTCTGATTGTGACGGATACGGTATTTAGTATGGATGGCGATATCTGTCCGCTCCCAGCGATTTTGGAGTTAGCCAATGCCTATGGCGCGATGTTGTTAGTCGATGAAGCTCATGCGACAGGCGTGTTTGGCATAAATGGGGCGGGTGTTGTCGAACATTTTGGGTTAGTGGGACAACATTTAATCGTGATGGGTACGCTCAGTAAAGCCCTCGGCAGTTTGGGCGGATATGTCGCCGGGAGTGCTAGCGCGCTCGATTTTCTCACCAATCGGTGTGCGAGCTGGATTTATACTACCGGATTATCGCCTGCCGACACCGCCGCCGCCCTTGCCGCGATCGACATCGTTGCCACCGAACCGCAGCGCCGCGATCGATTATGGGAAAATATTACTTACTTGAAACAGCTTTTAACCGAGCGAATCCCCGATCTAAAGCTAATTCCCTCCGCTTCAGCGATTATCTGTATCGAGCTGCCAGATGCCCACACGGCGATCGCCATTGGGAGTAAACTGCAACAATTGGGAATTTTTGCCCCCGCCATCCGCCCGCCCACCGTCCCTACGAGCCGAATTAGACTC
>NZ_JANLWO010000498.1:0-4538 GCF_031364565.1 Chamaesiphon sp. OTE_20_metabat_361 | reverse complement strand
CGGTTAACGATCTACTAACTGAAATTCAGGCGATCGATCCTACATTGGCACGGAAAGTGTATTTACTTGCCGATTGTACTTCGCCAGTAGTTATTCCTGGGGTGGTAGATTATACAGCCCAAGCTGAGGCTGCTTATCAGCGGTTTGCAGATGCGGGGATGAACATCGTCAAATCTACAGCCGATCGAGACTTCATATAATTGTAACTATCCACTATCCACTATTCACTATCCCCTAAAATAAATATATCGATCGCGGTTAACTTTTATGGAACAAGTCTATCTCGATGCCCACGATTGGTACGTGAAAAATCAGCAGATATTAGCAAAATATCGAGGCGAATGGATTGCCTTTACTAGCAATGGTGTCATCGCTCACGATCGCGAATATCTCAATACGATCGCCCAAATCGACCCAGAGCGAAAGGATTTTGTGCTGGCGAGAGTTCATGAATATGACGGCTGGGAACCACCGAGGTTTCGCGGAGTAAGGTTTCGCACCATTAGAATCGCAGCGCCGGAGAATGTAGACTAATATCGAATCAAACAGTTTAAACTCTCATTTCTTCGGCTCTAAATGGTTTGTGGGCAGTGCCCACCCTACTGGGACGACTGCACCCCTTATGGCCGAACAAGATTTACGGATCGAGCCAGTAATTTCCACGACAGAGGGCACGATGCTCGATAGTTCCATCTGGGAGAGTAGTTTCCCAAACAAAATTAGCTTGGCTACAGATACGTTCAGTGTAAGTTCCTTTAGCACCTTTGAAATCGGCTTGAGCCAGAATGGAGTAGCTAAGGAATTCAACAAAAGCTTCGCGAAAATCAGCACCAGCAGCATTGACATGAATCAATTCAGTGCCCTCAAAATTAGCTCCACGCAATCTACACCATCTCAAATTGGCTCCACGCAAGTTGGCATTTTTGACGATAGCTCCTTCCAAAATGGCCATTTCCAAGTAAGCAGCGAACAAGTCGGCTCCAGTCAAGTCGGCTCCAGTCAAGTCAGCAAAGCTCAAATCGGCTCCACGCAAGTTGATATCTCTCAAAATAGCTCCTTGCAATTCAATTCCATCTTGTCTGCCAGCGTTGGAAGTTCCTGGAGGGGGCAACAATTCAATTCCGGCAAAGTTACGTTCGCCAATAGCATACCGTTCCAACAACTCAGTAGTAGTAATCTCCCAAGCCATGGCTTACCTTCTAATTACTTAACACAACTCCAGTCTACCTTAGCCACATATTGGAATATCCCAGAAATGTAGGGTGGGCACTGCCCACAGACCATCTGGAGCCGAAGCAATAAGAGTTTAAACTGTTTGATTCGATTACCTGCGGTACGCTAAGCGATCGAGCAATCTCTGCACTAATCGTTGGCGAAGCCTGCCATAAGCAATCGATTTTAACGACTCTCAATATCCACATTACTATGTCAACAACCGCTCGATCGTGGCGACTACCGATGCACCTAATGAATCAAAATCATAGCCACCTTCTAAACCAAAGACAATTTTGCGGGTAACTTGTAAACAGTAATCGGTAAAGATCCCAAAATCTGACGGCTGGAGCGAAATGTTTGCTAATGGATCGTCATGATTGGCATCGTAGCCAGCACTAACAATTAGTAAATCTGGGCGAAAATCACTTAAGAACGGCACTACTTTCGATTCAAATAACGGCTGATAATCCGCCATCGTACTGCCTGCTTTCATTGGTAGATTTAACAGGTTTTTGTGAACTCCCCGCTCGACTGCTGCGCCACTACCAGGATAGTGCGGATACTCATGGAGCGAACAGTAAGCCATCTGGGGATTTTGGGCTACTACCGCTTGGGTGCCATTGCCGTGATGGACATCCCAGTCTAGTATAGCCACTCGATCGGCACCATTTGCCAAAGCATAAGTCGCCGCGATCGCGGCATTACTAAAGATGCAAAATCCCATCCCCCCAGATGGCTCTGCATGGTGCCCAGGCGGACGCGCTAGCACAAATGCAGGTTCGCCAGTGAAAGCCAAATCGACCCCATCCAGCCACGCATTGACAGCTAATAGTGCAACCTCATAAGTTCTGGTAGAGACGGGTGTATCGGGATCGATCGATCCGCCGTTTTGACTGAGCTGCTGTACAGACTGGATATATTCAGTTGGGTGAATTTTCTCGATCCAAGGTAATGGCGATCTCACTCGTACAGGTGTCGGCTCTCGCCAATCGAGTCGATCTGCCGATTTAGATCTTTCTAGTGCTGACTTAATTGCTGTCAGTCGAGCTGGTTTTTCGGGATGAAAGGCTCCGGTTTCATGTAATAAAAATTCGTCTGAATAGATAACTGGAAACATGAGATTTTGAAAACAAGTGAGTTTACGAGATGACGGACTAATTTTTTGTGCGCTAATTTAGAGTGCTACGGCTGCATATCGCAGCACCTCCAGTACCTGTAATGGATCGCAACCATAAATCCCCGATCCCCAGGCGGCATTTTGCTCTACTACTGCCCAACCTCGCTCCGCGATAACGCCCACATCCACCACCGCCGCGCGTGGTAGTTCGATGCGGGAATCGGCGAGGATCTTCTGTACGAATAACTCTGCCGCTGCTAATTCTAAATCTGTAGCAGCAAACTCTAACTCTCGTTGTAGCTCTCCATCTCTAAGATAAATCGAAATAGTGCGAATTTGTCGATCGAGGATAAAGCACCGAAATTCTGTTTCCCACACTACTACTTCGGCTACCAAAACGGGGGTATCTTCATCGTATTCATGGGGTAACTCGGAGCCAGTATAGACTTTAGCGGGAAAGCTCTTATCGTTTGGCGGCTTGATAAATGTTGGCTCGACTAGATCTCGACAGGCTCCCAGCGTCGTCAGTGATACCCGGAGTTGGCGAAATTCTGCTGGTAAATTGGGCAGCCAATCGATCTCCGGCTCTAATAATTGCAGTCCAAATTGTGCGGCGAGGGTTTGCCCGAATAGTGCTTCTAAATATAGTACGGGTTCGGGCACCAGCCGCAACTCATCGGGAACTTGCCAACTTCGCAGCCGCTCGACGTTCCAGCCAAGTTGATTCGCCGCTCGCCACAGAGCTTGTGCATCTTCAGTAAAACGCGGTGTCAGAATTAATGTCGGCATTGGCAAGCGGTAAGTCGGGCGGAGATTTGCGTTCACGGAGTGTTTCTGAAAGAGAATCGCGGGTGCAATATTTCAGACATTCAGCTATCATCAGCTAAAACGATCGCCACAATAGTATTCTAAGACTATTAACTCCCGATCGATAATTCATCAATTCTGCCTGATGGTCATTTATTTTGTCTTCTTGACGATTTCTGCTGCTACCTATGCGCTCTTTAGTTTGGGCTTAAACCTCCAGTGGGGAGTCACTGGGCTGATTAATTTCGGACATGTGGCATTTATGGCGATCGGTGCCTATTCTACCGTGTTACTGTCGTTGCAGGGCGTACCGATTCCGATCGCCGTTGCGGTTGGGGCTGGTTTATCGGCATTATTGGGGCTGCTGATTGGGATGTCTACGCTGAGACTGCGCGAAGACTATCTGGGAATTGTCACGATTGGCGTGTCGGAATTAGTCCGCTTGGTAGCCAAAAATGAAAAATGGTTGACGAAAGGTACCTTCGGCGTTCAAGGCTATCCCAAACCGTTTGATTTTAATCCTAATTATCCTAGCAAAATCTTCTTTATTATCTGGTTGACAGCAATTTGTGGGTTGGCATTATGGCGATTATTATTGTGGATGCGTGTCGAAAATAACCGCCTAATTAGCGGTGCGATCGCGATTATTTTTGTATTGACTGTGAATGTATGTGGATCTTTAGCTCTCTATGGTGCTTTACCGCCGTACTATCGATATGATTATCGTGCGGGTTTGATGCTGCTAACTTTGACGACATTAACAGTGGTTTATATCGGCTTAGAAAAGTTGGTGCATTCACCGTGGGGACGCATTCTCAAAGCGATTCGCGAAGATGAAGAAGTGCCCAAGGCTTTGGGTAAAAATGTTTTTTGGTACAAACTTCAAGCTTTCATGCTCGGTGGCGCGATCGCGGGTATTGCTGGCGCTTTTTATGCTTGGCAATTTAGCGTGTTTCCAGATAACTTTGAGCCGCTGCTGACATTTAATGCTTGGATTATTATCATGTTAGGTGGTGCGGGTAATAATCTCGGGACGGTGATTGGCGCAATTATTTTCTGGGGCTATTCTGAGGTGACGCGGACTGAATTATTTAAGAATATATTTCGGGCTATGAACCTGGATGATACTCAGCAAGGGGCATTTCGGGTGATGATTATCGGTCTAATTTTGATGTTGATTATGATACTACGTCCGCAAGGTATTTTGGGTAATAAAGAAGAACTGACTTTGGGTAAGTAATTAATTAATAATTAATAATTGATAAATACATTTTTATATGTCTAACAACTATATCCCGATGTCTACTCAACCATTACTCGCCGCCAAAGGACTATGTAAAACTTTTGGTGGTATCAAAGCGGTACAAACAGCCGGAATCGAAGTCGCTACTGGAAGTAT
>NZ_JANLWO010000479.1:0-4970 GCF_031364565.1 Chamaesiphon sp. OTE_20_metabat_361 | reverse complement strand
CGATCGAGTAGGGGCCATCAGCTTCACAGTCAACGTAGTATAAATCGCATTCTAGATGGGGATAGGCACCTAAAATGCCGATGACTTCGCTCATAAATAGATCGAGCGTCTGCTGATGCACCGAGCCACTGGTATCGATCGCGAGATAGACGCGCACCGACTCGCCCTGCAATGCTTCAAGATATAGTCCCCGCCCGATAAAGCGGCGATCGAAACTCTGAAAATCGTTGGGAGTTTGGACTAAGTACCGCCACAGGTATGCCTTCCAGTCTAACTGGGGACTGACGATCGCTTCAAACTCGCGTTCGATTCCGAGCGGCAGTTTACCCCATTGTGTCGTCCGCGAAATTGCACTTGCTTGTTGAATTGCGTCTCGCCAGTGAGCGGCTAGTAATTCTTGCTGGCTGCGATCTCGCCGATGTTGCTGTGTTGGTGCATCGCCTTCGCCAAATTTGTAGCGATCTTTGGGAGCGAGTAGATCGGGATCGTTCAATCGGTGGCGATCTGGTGCTGAGTCTCTTAATAGTTCATATACTTCTTCGACGCTCAGATGTTCTAATTTTTCATCGCGCAATCCATCTGGCGGTAACTCGACGCCATGCTGCTGCGAAATCATCCCATTGACGACAATATCTGCTGCAATATTCCACAACTGTGGTTCCCGTTGTTTGAGGCGTAACGGGTGTAACAGTGCCGCATGAATCAATTCGTGCAATAGCACTCCATCTTGCTGTGCTTTGGGCAAGGATGTGAGAAATTGGGGATTGAAAAAGATATCTCGCCCATCGGTGGCGGCGGTAGGAATAGTATCGCTGGGTACAAACCGCGCAAACATTGCCAGCGTACCAAAAAACGGCGATTTCATTCGTAACCGGAGCAAGGAGACGCTGATGAGCTGGGTAAAATCAACAGTTAGAGGACGATCGTTCATTCTCTAATTAATCCCATCCAAATAGGGACAATTAACAACTAGCGAATGAATTGCGATCGCGTGATTTTCTATGGCTAAATTTTAAATAATCAATCCGAGTAAAATCGTATCGACGATCGGCGCGGGGAGCATCTCACCCCGGAAATCAATAAATTGAACGACTAATAAGTAGGCGATCGCGAGTACTAATGAAATGATACCAGTAACAACGGCAACAATTTTGGATCGATCCATAGTGACAGACTAATTTATACAAGTAGAAATAATTTGTTTATTCTAGCATGACTAAATCCGATCGTTACCGAGGATTAACGACACTAGATCGGTGAAGCATCGCTAGATTCGATCTCTAGTTCGTAGCAGAGATAATATTTACCGAGAGATTACGCGGGCGATATTTAAGCACGAACTCATTAATCGCATCGCGATCGGCAGGAGTAGTCATCCCGATACAACCAGCCGTTCCATCGTAGCCATTGGTTTGATTAAAACTGCGATCGAGATGAATACCTAGCGAATTGCGTCCGGTTTCAAACTGTGGAAAAATCCCGATAAAAGTTTTACCAACCTCTAAGGTGTCTCCAGGAATAATTTGACTGCTAACTGCATATAATCCATCTGGCAAAGGTGCTGCATTATTGCCGCGATCGCGATCGGCATTTTGACTTCTAGCGGTGCCGGATACGACATCAAACGTTTGATATTTTTGACCGCCAACATAGGCTTCAAGTGTATAGATCGGATTGCCGACATCGTTGGTACCTTTGCCAGGATCTCTAACTAATCGGAGATAATTGCCACTAAAAGGAGGGTTAGATCTTGCCGCAATTCTGGTTTTGGGAGCATATTTACTTTTAGAGTTACTGTTACTGAGCGTCAGGGTTTCAAGATCTAAATTTTTAGTGGCTGAGTTTTTACGCTTAGGATTAGGTTTAAGCTGGTTAGCTTGTTGTGGAGTTATTGATGGGGAGATTTTAGAATTTCGACTTGAGATGCTGCTTTTTTTGACGATCGATCTGGTGGTTGGTGCCCGGTTGGTAATGCTTTTCGCGGGTGGATGACGATCGGGATTAGCCCAAATTGGCTCGATCGAATTGCTTGGTTCGCGATTTTCGGGGATGATAGTACTGGCGGGGGTGGGGATGCGTAGATTGAGATCGGTGGGTAATGGTAAGAATTCTCGGGTGCTGGCGCTTGAGGCTTCTAGGGAAATCCGGGGGGCACGCTGGATCTGTTGGGCACCTACAGGGCTAATCTGGAGGGCAGTAGTAAATAACGGCAGCACGATTGCTTTCGACAACCAGTTCATAGTCGATAGTTTCATTTTATTTAGGTATTTAAATTAATTGAGAATTGAGAATTGAGAATTGAGAATTGCGAATTGCGAATGCTAAGCTGAGCCTTAAAAACTGATGTAAATCAGTCATTAGCGATCGCCATTTTGCTGTGACTGGTTCAATGCCTGATTAACGATCGCGATCGAGTGATTGCATGACAGTCTCACTATCACTGACTTTCCAGCGACCGCGATATTTTACCAATGCGATCGAAGTTGACTGTTGAGATTTAATTGCTCGTTGTGCGCCTCTAGCTTTCATGAGCTGGGCGATTTCAACTCGGGCATTATTTCCGGAGAGAGATACCAATTCGATATTTTGAACTTCAATACTCAGATCGACACCGGAAGATTTGAGACGAGCAAACGTCCGGCGCAAGTATTCTTTATCACTGTCTGAAGCCATGACAGAGACGCGCGCCATCCGATCCACATTATGCTCGTTCAAGCCGCGATAAAATTCGGTTAATGTTCTGTGGATACTTTTAATATCCGCTTGTTGCACTGCATTGTAGGAGACAGGTTTATCATCTTTAGTAATTAATTTGTCAGCCGCGATCGAGTCGATCGCTGGTGCAAGGTCTGCATCTGCATTCGCAGTTTGAACATTAGTAGTAGCTACTAAAACTAGATTGACAAGTGCGGTTGCCGCCGTGACAAATACATATTTCAACATGATAGAAATCGGGGGTGTGCGAACGATGAGCCGATCTGTCTATGAATCGGCTGTACTTTTAATTACATCGATCGCACTTAGGCATCCGGAAGTTATTGCAAATTTCCCCAAAAAGTTTTCGACCCCATAGCACGATTTAGAAACTGTCACAGATAGCAGAGCGAAATGGGGAACCCTAAGAGAGGATAATAAGCAGTCCCCTAGCAGAAATCATGCCGCAGCCATCTGTCAAGTCGATCTGGTTGGAGTTACACATCGACCCCAACGACCCCGAACTTTTAGCGACACTAGATTTCATGGTGCGATCGAGACTGCTCGATCGATCGCAAATCCTCCAGCTCGCCCGCGAGTGTCTGAGCGAAACGCTACCAGTTGCCGATTTACCAGCTTACATTCCCGCCACTAATGTCGAACCGCTGACCCCCCGCGCCCCCTCGCGAGTCCAGTATCTGTGGCAACATCTCAAAGACGAGTTGAGCGTGCGCTGGCTGCTATTTCTGGGTGTATTCTTGGTTGTGTTATCATCTGGCGTCCTGGCGGCAACGCAATGGTCGCTATTTCCCGCGTGGGGACAGTATGGCTTGCTATGGCTGTATACGATCGGTTTTTGGGTCGTGGGTGCCTGGGCAAGGCGACAGGAGGGGCTGCGGCTGACGGCGAACACCTTGCAAATCGTCACCCTGCTGTTGATTCCGGTCAACTTTTGGGCGATCGATTCTTTTGGCTTGTGGCAGCAGCCGCTCGAATTAGTCACGGCGCTGTTGGCGGGATGCGGGCTAGCAGGCATCTTGTATTTGAGATATCGCAAAGAACGAGATAAAGCTAATTTCCAGCACTCTGGCTGGCTGCTAGCCACCTACCTGGTGCTGAGCTGTCTGCATTTAGGCTGGCAAATACCGTCGTGGTCGGCGATCGCGATTTATATCGGCGCGATCGGGGTAGTAATATTACTACAAAAACTGCGCCAGATCGAAGGTGGCTCTCTAGCAATTTATGGGCTAGGAATGCTGCTATTGCGCGGTTTGTTTGTCGAACACTTGCCGATTTATAGCTTCGGATTGGCGATCGGGATTGTCGGGTGGTTATTTACCCAGTGGGGTCTACAAAAATCCTACCGACTGACGCGACTGCAAAGTCGCAAGGTAGATGGCAACTCACTCCGAGTGCTGCGATTTGAGTCAGCACTGGGCGAATTAGCACGGCTGTATCAACAAATCGGTGCCAGCTTGCTCGGATTAGGCTGGTTGCTGGGAATCGGCGACCTGATAAGTATCCCTAAAAACAGCTCCTGGCAAGCAGTCGCCGTCAGTATTCTGGCATTAATCTGGATTTGGCAACGTCTACGCGCCTACCAGCAACAGCAATCGGTCGTCAGCCTCTTTTTCGTCGGACTGCAAACCTATCTCATTAGTAATTTTCTCTGGACACCCCTGGCGACAGGTGCCATCCTTGCCAAGATTTTACCGTTCCTACTACTGCTGTTCGGGCAAAACTATCTCCTAGCTGGTTCGCTGCTAATTTTCCCATACTTGTTGCTATGGGTATGGCTGACAGATTGGTTTTGGCAACAGGGATGGCATTCCTTATCCCGCAGGGGTGAAGCTCTTATCTTGTGGACTGGAGCAATTTTGCCCCTGATTAATCTCACCACACCCCTGAGCCTACTCATCGATTTGGTCGCATCCACCGCGATTTTGGCACACCTCACCCTGCGGTATCTGCCAATTAGAACCAGTTATATTTACTTCACCCACCTCTGCGGCTTGGCAACCATTTTTGCCGCCCTCGCTAATCGGTGGGACTGGTGTCGATCGATCGCCAGTAATTTCGTTGGGGTTCCCGGACGCAATGACAACTCAGTGCTAGATTTAGCCGTACTAGCGATCGCGTTAAGCATCCTCACTGTGACTGAACTATGGCTATCCACCCAGCCCGTAACTAGAGCTAGGGATGGCTGGTACCGCAGCTCGTGGCGGCTCGGCGGCGGCTTGACGATCGCTACTGGCGCGTGCTTTTTGGCATTAGCT
>NZ_JANLWO010000166.1:0-2169 GCF_031364565.1 Chamaesiphon sp. OTE_20_metabat_361 | reverse complement strand
TTCAATTAGTCGTTTTTCAATATTTAGCTGCTGATAGGGGGAACATCCAGGCGATCGGGTGTCCTATGAGCAATTATACCGATCCCCATCGCTCCGATCCGATCGATGTTGACGATTCGCCACTTTGGCGATCGAAAAATGTGAGATTTAACCCAAGTTACTACCTGTAACCCCAGCGGTTAGAAACCGCCGCTCGGAGTGCAAAGTCCGCCTTCGCGGACTGAATTATTAGTCCGCGAAGGCGGACTTCGCATCATTAGCCGCGACTTCAGTCGCAGGCAAGAAATAGATAGCAACATGGGTTATTTCAGGCTGTTTGAGCGATCGATTTACCAGCCCCAGCTTCCCGGACTACCTTTAAATGGCCCGACAATATCCCTGGTAATCCAACCACCATAAAACTCGCCTGGTTGGGGCGTTACTAGTTCGTCATCGACATAGCAAGCATCCATCGGCTGAGCGTAGAATGCTAAGTAGTCTGCGATCGAGCGAAATTTTTCGGTGGGTGTCGGATAAGCCCACGCCACATTTTCGATCCGCTTATCGCCGACGGTGAGGTGGTAATAAATGGCGTTACCTTTCCATTCACAAAAGGAGCCGCGCGCAGTCGCCTGTAAGTACTGCATCTGGATATCTGCGGGGGGCAAATAATAAACGGGTGGATGGCTGGTTTCGAGGACACGATAACCAGCGGTGGTATCGGCGATCGTTTGCCCGTTAAAGACAATCCGAATCCGTTTATTGACTTTTTCTAGGCGTGGGGGACGCGGGTAGTCCCAGACGGATTCTTGTCCTGGTTGGGGGGTGATGGGTTGGGGCATGGTGGGGTAATGGGTAATGGGTAATGGGTAATAGGTAATGGGTAGGATTTTGCGAGATTGATTGCTATAAGCGATTCGGCAAATGGTAGATACTGGTGAGTTGCGATTTTACTAGCGGAGGCAGAACCCGGATCTGGGGGTACCGACCCCCAGCCCCCCCGTTGAAAGCGGCTCGCGCTCGTCGGGTTCCCCGACGGTTTAGCGAGACAAGACAGGCGGAACGCCGCCTCTCAAACTCTCCTGCGTAAGGGTCGATCTGTGTGCTAGCGTGGTGCGGCATTCACTCCATTCTAGATTTTAGTTGGGGGTTATTGGATGTAAATCGACTGTAGGGGCGGGTTTATGCTAGAGGATATCGATTTGACTGTTTGATATCGACCAAACCCGTCCTCCCCACTAGAAGGTCTTAAAATGGGTTCTATAGAGGGTTGAGTGACAAATTTACGATCGATCTTTTTAGGATAGCAACGAGCCGAACTTTGGGTCGTCTGGACTGACTCGGATGCAACGACACCAATGTACCAAATCGAGATTGAGTTTGCGAGCGAGCTGCTGGAGTCGATCGATCGATTCTTGGTTTGGGGGAATGTTGGAATCTTGACCGATCGCAAGTACGCGGACTTTAGCATTTGGGGCTAATCCATAGATAGAGAAGTCGTCATTTAATTTAAATGAATAACCGTCATTTATTGGCGATCGCGAGCCATCATAAGTTATCCCATCGGACTTACCAACTTCTAACATAGTTGCCAGATGGGGTAAGGCAAGATTAGTCACGATCGGGATTTCTGGTTTCGATCGCAGGTGCATTTCTGTCCAGCCTATGCCTACGGTAGCGCGTTCGTGAATCAATCTAATTTTGGCAATTTCTTTGTCTACTTTGTCGGCGAGTTGATGAGAAATAAATTCAAATTGTCGCCAATCATCTTCGGCGATCGTTAATTCATTGCCTACGAGTGAGCTAGCGCTTAGTGCTGGAACTACTTTACAAATCGATGGCAAACTGTAGAGAATATCGTTGGGATTAACTGATTCGATTCTCCGAATCCATAAAATTAGCTGCTTGGATTTGGTATATTGGGCGCGAGTTTTTGGTCGAGCATTGAGGACGCGCCAGTCTGCACCACTGAGTTCGATCGTGGTATCTTTTTCAAATGAATCTGGCAGATTATTCGCGGGTATATACGTGACCCCGAGCGACTCATCGGTAAGCTCGTCTATGAATGTGACTTCGATATTTAAGCTAAATGATGTCATAATTTGGCAGATGGTTTAGAGGATAAAATGAGTCCAAATCCACGTTCTCAATCTGAGCTAACGAGTTTCGGTTATGGATTTCTGGGGGTGC
>NZ_JANLWO010000430.1:0-9174 GCF_031364565.1 Chamaesiphon sp. OTE_20_metabat_361 | reverse complement strand
GTCGCTAATTGGTTTGCCTAAATCCGCACCTGCAACGGGAGTGGTTGCTGCGATCTCGATTGTCCCTGTCGGATTGAATACGACGTTAAAATTACCGATCGCTTGATTGGGATTGGGATTTTTGATGGCGAGTTTGGGTAGCGGCGTGAGTTCGGACTGGGCGGGATTTGTCGTCCCGACAGGCTGATAACCGACGATCTGACCGTCCTGATTGACGTTGACTTGAAAACTAGCAGGTTGCGGCGATCGATCTCGCTGCTGCCAATCCTGACGGAGATCCCGCTGCAATTTCCGCTCTAGGAAGCCGAGTTGAGTCGCGCTAGTGAGAGTGCCAGTTTTGCTCGGTACGGCACTACTGGGTGCTGGCGTGGTAGTTGCTGCGGGTTGGGGAATAGCTGCGGGTGGCTTCGGAGTGGCGGGGGCGGTGGTTGTCGTCGGGAGGGGTGCCTGGGGAGCAGGGACTTTTGGTGAGGGTAGAGCATAGCCGATCAGACTCGCTGCCACCAAACTAGCTACTCCTAAGCCGATGGGGACAGCCTGTGTCGCGATCGGCTGGGCGATGGCTTTGCGAATCGGCTGGAGCGGAATTACGATCTCTGGTAAAGTTCTTCTGTCTGCCAGAAATTGATCGATCGCTTCGAGCAGATCGAATAGTTGCACTGTGGTTAAATTTACCCGTGTCGGCTGCGCCACGGCGGTAGCATCAGGATCCAGCGTTGCTTGGAGCTGATGGATATTGTCGCGATCGCCTTTAACTAGCGAAACTAGGCTGTGAGCTGGCTCTGACAAAGGGTGGGAGATCCCGCTTAAAAATTCTTGGGCATAGTTACTGACTGTTGTCACCAAACTAGTCAGAAAATCCCGTCCGCCAACTAGGGGCTGTTCGCAGCCGACAAAGTGGCATTCAGCATTAAACAAACTAGACATAATGGGGCGCGGATCGGTAATCCCAGTGGTGGATCTGCCATCACTCAACCCGTCTAAAACGAGGGTACAGTTTGGCAAACTATACTGACGGCGAATAGTCATGGTGATGCTGTTTGGTAAAATTTAAGATCTGTAATCCGATTATATCAATGGAGGGTGGCGCGATTACCTATAGCGTTCAGCTTCGCGTCGGATCTGCCGAAACGCGGCTACGCCAATGCGGTTAAGCAGGTTCGAGAGGGGGAATGCGATCTGAGTGGAGTGTCGATTTTGACATCCGCCCCAAAATCGACACCGATTATTTTAGAGTACCCATTGCTACTGGCGATCTTTCCTGCTAATTAGTTCGAGCGAATATTTGCCAAAATGTTCCCCAGCTTCAAATGGCTTGAATCCACTCTTTGACTTGATATTCCGTCCAAATTCCATTTACCCAGTAAGGATCGGCTTCGATGAGCTGGCAGACTTGCTGGGCATCAGTCGCTTCGTAGATGCCAAAAACTTTGGTGAGGTCTTGCGTTGGGCCGATCGTCACGAGGATGCCATCGGCCTTTTGCTGTGCTAGTCCCGCTAAATGTGCCGATCGATAGGGGGCGCGTTTATTGACAACATCTTCACAATAACTACCCCACAGCACATATTTAGTCATAACTTTTCTCATAGCAATCGACAGCCATTATAGCCCGATCTCCCCGATCGACCAGCTTGTTTGAGAATATTTCACCTCAGTGGCGATCGCCATAGCAATCGGGATGCCCCAGCAGTTTAGTCAATGAAAATCGCTGCCGAGCTAAGCAGATCGAATTTATCCGTCCATCGACCAGACCGTGACTACGAGCGCAATTTATGGCTAATAGGTAACAATTAAATATATATTCTTAGAGTATAATCTTGTTAGTAGTATGAGTCTATACAATGACTAGTAACGAGTATAGCTTCGTTCAACTTACACTTTCCTGCCTATTTTAGGCATCTACCAATGTCAATCAAATACCCCGTAGCATTAGTTTCCGCGCACAGATTATCTATAATATTCCAGAGAAATTTAGCTAATGTTAACCACTGCCGCGACGATATCCCCATATCTGGCTCCCAATATTCAGATCGATCGACTGATACAGCCTAGCCAGCCGCATTCGCGATCGATAGTCGATCGAGCGGCACCGATCCCGAGCTGTGAAATTCCGCATTGGAGTCCCGGTATGCTTGCCAATGCCAGCTTCTTTGGCGACCCAGAATTTGGATTGAAGTATTTTAAACTAGAAAATAGCAGTCAAGAATTTGCCAAACGCTGGCAAGCTGCTGTTGGCAATTGGGATGACAAAATTGTCATCGATATCGGCTGCGGCCCTGGTAATGTGTTCGCCGCCGTTGGTGGTTCGCCTCGGACGATCTTGGGGATTGACATTAGTCATGGTGCGCTGCAACATGCGCGGCAGATTGGTTACACGCCGCTACTCGCCGATGCTCACGATCTCCCCTTGATTGAAGGTTGCGCGGATATCGTCACTCTCAATGCCGTATTACATCATTGCGATGATATGGCGCAGGTTTTGGCGCAAGCGGCACGGCTAGTGCGTCCGGGGGGTTTGTTGATTACCGATGAAGACCCCTTGTGCAATACATCTACTTATCAAGGGTTGCCATTGCTCGTCGTCGAAGCTAGAAAAAGATTTCCGATGTATTGGTTGCCAGGGAGAGCAGATGTCTATAAATCTCCGCACGAGATCGCTTGGCGATTGGCAACTGAGATTCACAATGCTCAGCCAGGGGATGGGGTGACACCTGCACTCTATCACGATACCCTCGCACCATTGGGCTTTACGATCGAGCTGTATCCTCATTATCATAACGTTGGCGATGAGTTGTTTCGCGGCGAGCCAGGTAAATTAGGCTTCAAAGATCGGCTGATTGAGTTTTTAGCTGGCGCTGATGCCCCGCCACCAGCACAATCGATCGCCTGTATCGCTCGAAAAGCGCTGACAGACAGTCGAAATTAGCATTTTCAATCTAGCTCATCGATCCGAAAAATTAGCAGCTCTCGATCGCCAGATCGAGAGCTGCCACAGGATTAATACCTAAATTAACGCTAAGTTCTGGCTACCGAGATTGCCAGCATCGGCGAGCTAATTTAACTCTCTTCTGTCGCTGCTGCGTCTCCAGCATCAGCGGCTGTTTCTGTCTCTACATCCGTTTCTGATGCTGCCTTGATGACTGGGGGCTTAGCTTTGCTGGGTTTTGGCCCTCTCATCAGTGCGAGATTTTCAGGTGCTTTGGTTTCGTCTCGTTTGTTGGAGTCTCTTCTACTACTACCTTTGTCCCCACCGCGACTCTCACGCTCGCTACTCTTTTTCTTCGGAGCTTCGGAAGCTTTGGGGTTGCCGTCACTCTCAACAGGTGGATTTTGACGATCGGCTTTCTTGATTGGACGGTCTACCATTGTTTGGTTTTGAATTATTACTTGTATTTTAACTGGTGAGGGGGCGATCTCTACGACTCGTCCGCACCAACTTAGCTGTCTTGTCTTGACCGAAATCGCGCTGAGGTTCCCTCAACGTGCGTTTCGGTCGCTGATTCGCCAAACCCTCGGGGAACCCGAGGAGCGCGAATCGCTGCCATCTACTTTACAATACTTCCCACATTCGCGATCTGCGATCTCGGTCTTTTACATTACTTTGCACAAATGTTGATTTATCGGTGCTGGTTCCGTATACTAAGTCCCCATGCACGATCGACTAGAAAGAATCGAATCAATTAAGGCTGGCAGTCTTGGGGGAATTGCCGCAGGTATCTTCGATGGGATAACGATGCTTGTGGATCGATCTCTGTGGTTGAGCCACCCAAAATCGTTGCTAAGCCTGGGTGTGGAAGTGGCGATCGCGATCGTCAGCGGTTTCCTATTTGGCGTTACTTACCGTTATATCATCCGTACCGATCGCAACCATCATCTCAATTCTGGTGCGGTGTTAGCTTTTGGGCTGGTACGCGGTTTGGCGCATATTGATGTGGACGCGTTTAGTTTGTCACAAGTTTGGATCGATGGTTTATCAGTAGGTGAGAGTGTGGTGATGTTTGCGATCGCTCGATATACTCTAGACTATGCTTTGGCTGCGAGTTGGGTTCTATCATTTACACAACAAAGTCAATCAGAGTCGCTCGATATCGGTTCGGCTGCATCAACACTTCGATAAGTTACACACTTAGTTACAGTTGGGAAGAATATCTAGGTAAAATCTTAGATTGAGTTTGGTGTTGTTTTATCCAACCTACCATGCCCATATTTAACGGATCGGCGCGGTCGTCTGAAACAGTCGAAACACAAAATTTTCGCGGCTATTTCATCCGATCGGATGATGATGCGTTACACGCTATAATAGCTGCGTCTGTGTAAATGTTTTTTGTGCTGGTCGTCAACAAAATGTTCATTTAAGAACATTTTGAAAAAAGTTGAAATCTGCCGATCGAAGGGGTTTTCATGGCTCGATTGTGGCAAGAAAATGATAAATCTCGTGAGTTTATTCCCACAATCTTCTGCCCTGACGAGTATGCAGTTTTTCGTGAGCATCGGCTAACAATTCGGGAATATTTAATTCCTGCGGACAACGTGGTAGACAATCGCCACATTCGTTACAATGATTGGCTTTCATTCCGGGAAACCAATGTCCGGCATTTTCAAACATCTGGTAGCGGTATCGTCCATAATCGGTCATTTCATAAGCAACCGCCAGGTTTCGCAGTCTCAGTACTTCGGGGATATTAATCTGGGCGGGACAAGGTAAGCAGGCGTGACATTGACTGCATAGATCGGTGTTGAGACTGGTTTGTAATTGCTGCGCCAATCGATCGATAATTTCCTGTTCTATTACTGTAAGTGGATAGTGGGCATCGGCGAGATCGAGGGCGGGATAGAGTTCGTCAGGATTAGCAGCGCCGAGGCTGAGGGTGGTAATTCGATCGTCGGCTAATAGCCAGCGATAATTAAATGCTAAAGGTGTCAATGGTTGGCATAATTCTACTAGCTGCGGCGGTGGTGTGTAGAGTTTGCCACCTTTGTCCGCAGGGGAAATGATAAATATCCCCATGTCATATTTATTCGCTAACTCGATCGCAGGTGCTAATCGTTGGTAAAAATAATAATAATGCAGGTTGATAAATTCAAACAATTGTGTCTCTATCGCGGCTAAAATCAGCTCTAAGCTACCGTGAGTCGAAAAACCGAGGTGTTTGACCTTACCACACTCGATCGCGTCGCTAATCGCTGCATAACAGCCATTTTTCACCCAGTCTAAATGTTCGGCTGTATTAATCCCATGAATTCCTACGCAGTCGATATAATCTACTTGCAACCGCTCTAGTGATTCATCGATCCACTGTGCCATTAAGGCTCGATCGGCTGTCGGCGGTAATTTGGTTGTAATATGCAGTTGCGATCGATCTACTGGTAATCGATCGAGTGCTAGTCCCAAGTACCGCTCGCTTTGTCCGTAGCCTCTGGCTGTCTCTAAATGGTTGACCCCCATTTCGATCGCTTTTCGCACGGTACGATAAGCGATCTCAGGATCGGCTAAGCACCGCATCGTCCCGAGGGAGAATGCGGAAAGGGAAAGGTTAGTTTTGCCAAAACGACGATAGTGCAATTAGGTGTTAGGTATTGGGCTTTAGGCTTTAGGGATCGGATTTGGGTTTTAGGTTTTAGGACTGAGGGGTCGGACTTTAAACAGGACGTGGCTCATTCTGTTACTTGTTGTGCCAACAAGGATTTTCCCTAACACCTAATACCTAAAGCCTAACACCTTCCCTACGTTCCAAAAGCGCGATCGCCAACATCACCCAAGCCGGGGACGATAAAACCGGATTCATTGACATGTTCATCAATCATCGCGGCATAAATACTCATCGTCGGATAAGTTTCGCTGAGTTTTTGGAGAGCTGGGGGTGCGGCGATAATCGCAATAATCCGCACGTAAGCTGGATCGATCCCTCTTTTAACTAATTCTGTCATCGCTTGCATTATCGTCCCCCCAGTTGCCAGCATCGGCTCGGCGATGATAATCCGCGTGTCTGGATCGAAGCTATCGGGTAATTTATTCAGATAGCAACTGGGCAACAATGTCTGTTCGTCGCGCACTAGTCCCAGATGATAAATCGCCGACTCCAGAGGTAAGACTGACTGAATCCCCTCAACTAATGTCAATCCCGCTCGTAAAATGGGTACGATCGCCAGTTTAGTCTGCGGATGGACGAATGTTGCCGTGGTTTCCGCCATCGGTGTCGGAATCTGAAGCTCGATCGTCGGGAGCCATTCCCGAATCGCTTCATACGCCAACCATTTCCCCAATTCTGCCAAGGTTTGGCGCATGATTTTGGGCGATGTCTCGACATTCCGCGCCATCCCCAACCAATGTTTGATTAATGGATGTGGGGGGACATATACACGCAGTTGGATTGCCATAGTTCAGTTGGGAGATGGGGGATGGGAGTTGGGAGGTGGGATGAGGATTGGGGGACGAGGAGACGGGGGGATGAGGAGACGGGGGGACGAGGAGACTGGGAGACGGGGGACTGTTCTATATTCTATTAGCTCTACCCTCTACCCTCTCCCAACTCCCATCTCCAAACTCCCATCTACCCTCTACCCAACGCTTCGCGAGCAGATACAGTCAACAAATCGATCGCAGCTAAATCTGGTGGCGTTATGAGTTCATCACCATTTGTATTTAACCACAATAAATACTCAATATTCCCGGCGGGGCCGACGAGTGGCGACCAGGTTAAACCGCGATAATCCCAGCCTAACTCTTGTGCTGCTGCTAATACCCCCCAAATTGCCTTGGCTTGCGCTGCTAAATCTCGCACTACTCCATTTTTCCCGATCGCCTCTTTACCTACCTCAAATTGTGGTTTAACTAGCAATACGAGTTCTTTTGGTGGTGCTAGCAACAGTTTTAATGCGGGTAATATTTTTACCAGGGAGATAAATGATACGTCAACTACCCCCAGATCTGGTAGGATGGCTGAATATGCACCATCCACTCCGCCATATAGTTCGGTCGGAGCCAGATGGCGAATATTCGTCCGTTCGCGCAGAACAACACGATCGTCAGTCCGCAGTTTCCAGTCTACTTGACCGTAGCCGACGTCGATCCCGTAGACTTGCTTTGCGCCAGCTTGCAGTAGACAATCAGTGAAACCGCCTGTTGAAATGCCTGCATCCAAGCAGATCCGATCGCGTGTGGCGATCGAAAATACGTCCAATGCTTTGGCTAATTTTTCACCACCACGGGAGACAAATCGCGCTCTGGCTTTGACTTCAACTGTGGCTGTCACTAAGATTGCCGTGCCTGATTTATCTACGACTTCACCATTGACGCGCACTTCTCCAGCCTGAATCCAGCGTTGTGCTAACTGGCGAGATGCACATAAATTCCGTTCTACCAGTAATAAATCTAGACGTTGTTTTTTCAATTTTGCCAATACCGGAATAATATATCGATCGTGGAGATCGATATCATACTTACCCGATCGCCCGATCGCTAGTCACCGAGTGGTTATGGGCACTGTCCCATAGTTGCCACAGATATGATTCTACTCGATCTGGTAATTGGGTGACGAAGATCCCTTCGGCACTATCTAAGTCTGTTGCCAGCCAATAGCCTGGTAACTCGATTTCAACTCGATCGAGATCGCATCGATCGACACTCACACCTTGCACGCCCTCGCGATCCAGGTATGAATTAAGTGCCGTGGCTTCGCAAACCAGCGATGGCAATAAAAAAGTGGCTTTTTCGGCGCTAGTCAGGGTTTTCTGACCGATGCTAGTGTCGAATATCAATCGTTGCTCGATCCATTCTTCGAGATCGGAAGTCAGCAGTTCTAGATGTAGAGATGTTTCTGTGTAAATCAACTTCAACATGGTTTTTTCTGAAATTTGATGAAATCCGAGCGCTGGCTCATCGTTGTAGCTTAATGAAAGATTGTGAGGAAATTGTGAGGATCGATGGCGATCGCAAGAGTTCTCGCCATCGTCATCCGCGAGCTAAATTGAGTCGATGGCGTTCTGCACCCCGCTGTTGGTAACTTCGCGAGCGCTCCAATCCTAAATCGATCGCTACTGACAAATCCTACTAACAGTACTTTTGTGGTCGATTCCGTAACTGTTAATTTACAAAAGCGCACAAATGTACCGTATTACGGAATAATTATAAATAGAGTAGATGTTTGCAATTTAACGCGAATAATACTACGCTAAATACACCACCCTGTTTATACCAAGTTCTCGGAGCAACTGAAAATGCACACATTAAAGCGCACACCCACCACTGAGATGGAGGTGACTAGCATTCGTCTAGAGCGCGAACTAAAAGAACGCCTGAAAGAAATTTCTGGACATCAAGGCTATCAAGCTCTAATTCGTGAGGTTCTGTGGAAATACGTTCAGCAGAAATCTGGCGACTACCGCCACCGATTTACTTCTGAAGATATCCGCGCTACCGTTGCTGCAACTGCAAATGCCGAAGAGCGCTGTGGGATCACTGGCAAAATTATCAATCCTAACGAGCAAATGTTATTAGGTCTGACTAGTACTTGCGATCTGATTCCCCTTTCACTGGACAGTCTCACTGCTGTAACTCCAGAGCCAGCAGCAGCGTAATAGCCTAAACAGCTAATTAACCTTGCTCTCGCGTATGTGGCAGTTTGAACGATTATAATTGCGATGAGCGAACCTCACCGCAATTTACCAGAAAAGCAAAAGCTAGCCCTGCTATTTTAAATAGCAGGGCTAGCTTTTGTCTTGACCCAAACGCTTAGCACGAGGGAACCGTCTAGCGACACGTCTTCGCCTACGGCGCGATTTGGGTCGCTAAACCGTCGGGAAACAAAGGCTCAGCTTAGCATCCGCTTTCAATAAGTCTTGCTTATCACCATAACTGCTGGAGAGCCGAGTGCATCAGCACCACTAGTATCGACGCAACTTAGATGTCGCGTTCGCTAATTTCACGAGTCATATGGTCGAACGGCGCATCAACGCAACTAGTATCGAGCATCCCAGTTAATGCCAGCCGATCTTTAACTAGATCCTTCATGATTTGGATGCTCCGCACGGTAGGTGCAATCGGAGTACCCAGGGAGTTATAAGTCTCTCGCAAGCCTTGGAGTACCCGCTCGTCTAAAACATTCGTGTCTCCAGCAACGATCGCATAGCTAGCGTAGCGGAGATAATAATCCATATCCCGCAGACAAGCAGCA
>NZ_JANLWO010000425.1:0-5193 GCF_031364565.1 Chamaesiphon sp. OTE_20_metabat_361 | reverse complement strand
AGATCGATCGTTTAAATAATAGTAACGATATGCGCGTCTCATCATTCTTTGCTGGTATCGGCGGTTTCGATCTCGGCTTGGAAAGAGCGGGGATGAGCGTTGTATTTCAATGCGAACTAGATCCTTTTTGCCAACAGATCCTCAACCGCCACTGGCCGCACGTACCCCTACATGACGACATCACCACCCTCAACCCAGCAACTATCCCTACCGCTGATTTATGGTGCGCTGGATGGCCTTGCCAAGACCTCAGCACCGCCAATACAGAACGAACGGGACTGTCGGGAAAACGAAGTGGTCTGTTCTTCACCTTTATGGACTTGGTTAGAGAAGTTCGCCCAGCGTGGTTGGTCATGGAAAACGTGCCGGGATTGCTCTCCGCCGAGCAAGGAGCCGCACTTGAGACAGTTATCGACACGCTCGAAGCGAACGGGTATCTGGGGGGATGGGTATCGTGTAACGCTGTCGATTCGGGCTTACCCCACAACCGAGACAGAGTATTCTTTATCGCAAGTTTTAGATCCGAACGTGCCTATCACTTCTTTACTGACAGCAGCGAATTGTCTGGGAATACTGCGGCGCGAGAATCGAGCAAAGCGCAAACTAGACCCGATTTTCGTCAAATCGCTCTCAGAGACAATCCGCTTGTGGTACAACGTCGCGGTGGCTTCGGATATACCTTGGCAAAAAGCATCTGCCCCACGTTACGCGCCCAAACTGGAGGACATCAAGGCGGCCATTCAGACCGACCGATACTCTGTGGCGAGGAACTTGACATGGACAGAGTGGGAGCGACTGATGGGGTTTCCTCCCGGCTGGACGGTCGCAGAGGGCGACTCATTGGCAACGCAGTCGTCCCCACCATTAGCGAATGGATTGGCAAACGAATCTTAGAAATCGAAATATTGGAGCAGAAGAATATGGCTACGGATCGATCGTCAATAAATCCCATAACGTCGTGAATACCGATCGATCTGTAGGTGCCCGCATCTCTGGTGCAAAGGATCTAATTGCGGCGCATGGTGCGAAAACAGGCTCTCAGAAAGCACAAGAAATCTTGAATCGCAGGGCAGAGTATCTGCCTAATGTTACTAGTAAAGAGCAACCGAATGATTTTGATGGCTGTTTCGACCCGATGACAGTAGATTTGTATAGTCTAGATCCGGTCTTTGATAGTGCAGCCGCTCAACAAGATCGGTTTGGAGGAGATCTGAAACCCAACCCCAATTTTGTTGGTTTCTTTCAAACAGATAGGGATGGTAATTCTAGAGGAGTTATCGAGATCGAGCCTCGCGAAGTATTACATTCACCGTAATTTATACCTAGAAAACGAGCAATGATCCAAAACGAGCGTCAATATAAAGTTACAAAAGCTAAGTTAAAAGATTTAGAGAAAGAGTTATCAAAACTCTTAGAAAATCGAGAATCAGCTACTAATACTCATCCTCGGTTGATGAGAATGCAAAGTGCAGCTTTGGAAGATCAAATTCAGATGATGTATAGAGAAATAGCCGAGTACAAAGATTTAAAAGATGGTAAAGTAAGGATTACGATCGATCGCCTATCAGAACTACCAATCGCATTAATTAAAGCGAGAATTTCATCCGGAATGACTCAAGGAGAACTAGCAGATAAGATCGGGATTAAAGAACAGCAAATCCAACGGTATGAGGCGAATCATTATCAGGCAGTGGGATTCGATCGATTGTTAGAGATTGCTAAGATTTTGTCGATCGAACTAGTCGATGAAGTCGTACTTCAACCTAGTCGTTAATCTAATCACAGTTAACAAAAATCTATTATGAATTCAGAGGAGGATTTTAATGAACTGGTTTATCCCGGTTGGTTATATCGAGAGCTAATCGATCCTAGACAAGAATTTGGTGCTTTGACTTGTCGATCGACATCAAAAGACCTCCTGCGAAAGTAAAAACAAAATCTTTTCTAGTATGGTTTTCGTCTATATTTTCTCCTAAAGCCTAAAGCCTAAAGCCTAATACCTGACTTTCGCAGGAAGTCTAAAGTATTGCAGTAGGTACAATCGCAACAATAGTAACTACTCTCACGTTTGGGTATTTTTACCTCAAGCCAATATTATCGGACATACTTGCTTTCGGTTTTGGCCGATCGAGCGTTTGGGCGGGATGAGGTAGCCATCAAAAAGGCAGGGATAGACGGGAATCAAACCGCTGTAGCGATCGCAAACATAGTATTGCTGAGGGCACAGCAAAAACCGAAGGTGATAAAATCACCTTCGGTTCGATCGAATAAACCCTAGATCGTAATATCAGTTCATGTTCGCGTGTTTGAAAAAATATCTAGTTTAGTACAGCTTTGATTTCGCCGACAGCACGTTTGATATCCAGCATTAATAGCCCTTGTTTTGCAGATTGACTAGCCAAAACAAGCAACACAGCATCATCGCCACAACCAATGAGAATGCCATAGCCATCAGCACCTTCAACCAAGATTTTTTCAACGCTACCGCGTGCTAATTCTTTACCGATTCGCTCGCCGAGGGAGAGCATCGCCGCAGACATTGCCGAAGTCCGTTCTTCATCCATCGTACCGGGAAGACTGGAGGCTAAAGGTAAGCCATCAGGAGATACCAAGGCTGCACCTTGGACATCAGAAGTACTCGATACAAAGCTCTGTAAAATTCCGCCAATTGTGCTTGCGCCCATGATTTTATTCCTAATTATGATTGATTGAGTTTGCTTGAGAGTTTAGAGTCAATTGTGCTAACGTTAGTTGACAGTGGTAAATTCAAATACATCGTGAGTACCACCGCGTAAAACTGATTCCGTGTGAACGCCACGAAGTTTTTTACCAGTGATTTCGCTCAACGCACCCCAGACTGCACCCATCGTAAAAGTACATTTACGATCCGAACCTGGGGCTTCACCAGCAGAGCAGACGGTCTCCGAACAATAAACTTTAATAACATCGCCGTCTTGGACGATCTTATTCACAGCAGTTAAGTGGGTACCATTGGCACCAACTGCTTCATTTAACTTGGTGGCAATCGTGCTTAAGTCTTGACTAGTACCAGACAAGCCTAACTCTTTGGCGATGTTTTTACCACGTTCGCGACCAGCAGCAATTAACGCGATCGCTGTGGCTTTTTCACCCAGCGCTTCTTCCATCCCAGTGATTACTGACTTGAAACAAACAATGCTGCTGAATTGGCCTAGATTTGGACGAGATGTGAGTTGGTTTGACATATTAATATTCCTACATTAAGACAACCGGCTCAGAGATTATTTTCTATATATAGATCTCAGTAGCTCAATCTTATGATTCCCATTTTAAATTCACATTTAACTATTTAATGATGTAATTTTGCAAAACAAGTAAAATTTAAAATGGTTGTTAAGTCGTTAAAAATATCCAATTTAATGTCAGCACTCACTAATAAGAGATGAACACTTGATATGTGTATTCAATTGATTTATGAATGAAGAAAAATCTCAAGCGATTTCAAATGAATTTTTACAGACAGTGCTTTACGCTTGTCTTTTAAGGATTAAGCTTCTCTTCTCTATTGGCAAATAAAATCTTCTGTTAAGGGAACTAAAAGTTTTCGATGAAGATTTTAGTTTCACACGCGTGCTTTTAAACTTAAAACTATATTGCAATTCAACTTCACTAAGATAATACTTATGATTCAGTGTCGATACAGTCTTGTTAAAACTTTTATTTATTCTGTCTCGATCTATTGCACACTGGACTACTTCTAAGATTAGATCGAATTCTAATGGTTTTCTTAAAATGGTTACTTCTGATAGAATTAGTTTACCAGAGAGATCGAAAATACTTGCTTCGGCTGTAAGCAAAATCCACGGGACTTTAGCAGTATGAATGCTGGGTAATTTTTCTAGCGTCGAGCATTTGGTCAGAGCAAAAGCAAGTGACTCAAACGAACAAATAACTAGATCTGTATCTTGCTCTTTTATCGATAATGTTCCGATCGCTAGATTAGCTGCTTCAATAACGTAAAAATCATTCTCTCTGAAAAATTGACATAATGAGTAGGAAAACTCGATATCCTCTTCAATGACTAAAATAGTTTTCATACCTTTTGATAAATAGATGCTGCTGTTGAGGAACTAATTAAAGCTATTTCATTTGTGCTAAGTTACTTTGCGTTTCAACCAAGTGATTGTTGAATACTTCAAGTGCAGCATCGAGGACTTTAAAAATAGCTGGATCGCAAATTGAGTAAAAAACAAAGTTACCTTGCTTGCGAATTTTGACTAGGTTGCACCGACGAAGTATTGCCAACTGCTGTGATACGGAGGAAGCATCTATCTCTAAGTACTGGGATATGTAGTTGACATTTTGTTCGCCCGATCTCAGAGTGTCCAGAATCTGAATTCGGACTGGATTTGACAGCACCTTGAAAAAATCTGCTTTGAAGTAACTAGGTTTAAAGGGCATCTCGATATCTCTCTATCTTCAAAGTTTTGCATATAGTTTAACACTAAAATTTTAGTGTTTAAGTAGCATTTATTTTAAAACAAATGCTACTTAAACATTAACTTCAAATTGGAGTCATCAAAACAAATGCGATCGGGTAGTTTTATGAGTATTAGCGCGCACTGTAGATGCAACTATCTTATATGTACCCAAATTCAGCAGCAAACTAACATCCCTACCGATTTTAATTGGAGATTCAGACTTTTTTAAGGACTCCCCGCTAACATTTGAACTAGAGCCACTGGGCAGTCGAGCTTCACACACACTCTTCTGAGCGAAAGTCCTTACAGGTGAGGCTCTAGCAGGAATCTTGACCAGATGAGAGTGCTACGTCACTAGCAGTCTCCGCAACCTCCTGACTCTCAAAAACTACGGTAAGCACCACTACTCTATACGGTTCGCCTCAATTTCGACATCGGCGTAAGTCACCTACAGTAGAGAGGTGTCAATCAAGGACTGTTAACAGTAATTTGTTAATCATAGAAGAGGTACGGAAAACCACCCTTTTTAAAAAGTCTGTGTTGGCACAAAGATAAGGATCGATCTGTAATATCGATCGCGCGAGTTGCCACTGGCACTCCTCGTCATTATTTAAACTGTTGTCATTATTAAGGAAGTAGTAAATAGTTTTATGGGAAAAGTTGTTGGCATTGACTTAGGAACTACCAACTCCTGCGTTGCGGTAATGGAAGGTGGCAAACCCACTGTAATCGC
>NZ_JANLWO010000390.1:0-2229 GCF_031364565.1 Chamaesiphon sp. OTE_20_metabat_361 | reverse complement strand
GAATTAACGGTTGGGAGATTTGCTTCGCCCACAGCGACCAGGGGCCATTCTCCGTGGCACCACCAAAGCCAATCTGTTGTCCGCTCTCATACACCCAACTGACTAAGTGCGGCTCCAGAGCGGGTAACGTTTTCAAGCCGCGATCGAGTCCGAGCGATAATTGCCGCAGTTGCTCGAAATCTGCGGGTTCGAGGCGGACATTGGCAACTGACTGAAGAGATTTAATTATCAGTTGAATTTGAGCGCGATCGAGTTTGCGTTCCTGATTGGGATCGAGGGCTTGGAGCAAGATATTCAGCCGCTCGGATGGCTCGGCGCTGACGACTCGATCGATCGTTGCATCCACCAGCGCTACCGCTTGGCGTTCGTCCTGCAAGGTACCCAGCGATGTCTGAATCCAAGCCAGGGCATTGAGTTTGTGCTTGAGTTTAGCTTGCTTGACTTCATCGGGTTGACTGGCAATTTCGCGCTCGATCCCCTGCACCTGCTCACTCAGACAACCTTCAAAAATTTCGCTCGTACCCAGTTCGATCTGCTCGACCAGAATCTGATAAATGTACTCTTTGGAAATTACCTGTTTACCAGTTAGAATCCGAGTGCCGATCTGCTCGATCGTCTGGAAATATCGATCGCGCAGCGTCTGCGGTTGAGGATTACTGTTAGGATTAGATCCAGCATCAGCAGAAGTCATATTGATACCATCCGATCTTTTGCAAATGTGCTTTTTGTTATCCTACCGCTTTACCCGCGATCGCGGGTTACATCATTAAGCGAGCGATTAGTAAGTAGTAGGGTGGAATTATTTATAAAATAAATTGTGCCTCAAACCTAGTGAGCAGTGCCCACTCTACTACAGGAGATCCTTTAATTAAGGTGCGCTACGCTAGCGCGATAACACACCCTACCATCTATCATCTCTTATCTCCCATCTACCCTCTCCCATCTCCCATCTCACCCATGAAATACGGTCTCGCACTACACACTAGCAGCCCTGGATTAGGTCTGGCAATTAGCCGTAGTAACGAAGATGTCCGTTGCCAGACGTGGGATTTGGGGCGGGATACTTCCAATTTTCTCCATCCCTATCTACGTGATTTTCTCAGTCCCCAAACTTGGCAGGATCTGGGCTGGATTGCGGTAGCTAGTGGCCCAGGTGGGTTTACAGGTACCCGCTTAGGGGTAGTGACTGCCCGGACTTTGGGACAACAATTAGATTTACCCGTATTTGCTATTTCTAGTTTAGCGGCGATAGCTTGGCAATCCCGCGCGGCTGGCTTGCTAGCTGTATCCATGCCCGCGCAACGGGGCGAGGTGTTTGGGTCGGTTTACAATTGGGATGCTGACGCGCAGTTATTGACAGAGGTGCTACCAGCAACCGTGTTTGCTGCTGATGATTGGGATATTCGCCGCGCCCAGATTCAGCCTACTCAGCACCAAGTTATCCCGCAAGCGGCTAATCTGACCGATACAGTAGTAGGGGTACTAGCTCTCGCCCGCAACGCCTACGATCGCGGCGCACGTCCGCACTGGTCTACTGCTTTACCTTTTTACGGTCAACATCCAGTTATCGGCTCACCTGCGATCGTAAAATGATTGTCGCTCGAATCAATAACTGGATATCTAATCAATATTTTGATTGCCAAGCAGCGTTCGTGAGATCCTGCACTGACATCGACGCTACTACTTTAGAAGCTCTGGCAGACAGCTCAATTTGGTCGTTCTAAGCCTCATAACTGTTAGCTATAGACGCGATATCGACCTTGACACAGAGTGTAAATGCAGCAAATCCAAAAATATGACTAACCGATGAGCAGATGCTCGTTAGACTCAATCCGGACTTTGAGCAGATCGGCGAGTTCTTGCAGTTGCGCGATCGCTTCTGCACCTTCGAGTTTCATCAATTCGCGGTCGTCGCGTAATTCCGTCCAGGTAATCCCATAATCAGATACCAGGAACCGGATCAGGTGATTGTCTGCCAAACTGACCATAAAGTTGGCACTGTTCATGCGATCGCCACAAGTATAGCAAGCTGCCTCATAGCCGCGTCGCTCCAAAACAGTAGCCAAAGCCTGTAGGCTCATAACTAGGTCTTTGACGAATTCTTGATGTTGATTTGCTAGTCTAAGAAACATAGCTCTCCTTTTTTAGCACCACTTAATATTTTAGTATAACCTTTATTATTTTTTAATGTTCTTCTCATTGACAATCTTAATGGTTTGCACAGTTTCC
>NZ_JANLWO010000369.1:0-1780 GCF_031364565.1 Chamaesiphon sp. OTE_20_metabat_361 | reverse complement strand
TAATTAAGGTGCGATTTTCTGATGGAGATGCGATCGTCGAGTAAAGGGTTATTTCAACTCCTGCGGCGGGGCAGCCGTGGGCTGTGTCTAGAACGTGGGTTGTTAATTTACCTGCCATAGTTGGAAATTAGATTTACCTGTGGGACTGGTGCTTAGTCATCAACCGCCCTGAAATGAATTTCGGGCTAATAGCGAAAGTTCACTTCAGTGAACTGAAGAACTTTTCTTTTCAGACATAATCCATCCTGGGAAAATCCCCTCCTCGGAGGGGTGGCGCGTAGCGACGGGGTGGGTAGATCCTCGCATCACCCCTAAAAGACCATACTTGCAATTTTTCATCGCAATGGGCCACCTAAAATAGTTTTAGCGATCGCACCAGTCACATCTCCAGGTGGCTCATTTTTCAATTGCTGATACCAAGCTTGAGTCACATCAGGATCGCAACCGTGGATTTCTTCGGCGCGTTGACGCGCTTTAGCGACGACAGCATTAGCGCGTTCTTTGCGCTCGGATTCGTAACGTTTGAGGGCATCCGGTACGCTGATATTCGTCGCAATTAGATAATTACTCAGTACCCAAGCATCTTCGAGAGCTTGACAGCCGCCTTGTCCGAGATCGGGGCAAGTCGCATGAGCCGCATCGCCCAGAAGTGCCACTCGCCCCCGCACGTAGCGATCGATCGGTCCCATATCGTGAATGGCGATGCGGGCAGTTTCGGCGGGATTGAGTCGATCGATCAGTTGCTGCACTGGTTCGTCCCAGCCGTGAAAATGCGCCTTTAATTCGGCTCGATAACTATCTGGCGTAGCGCAATTATCTGGCGGGAGCGGAACATCTAAAAAGAAATAACAGCGCGAGTCGCCCACGGGCATCAGGGACGCGCGTTTGTGTTCGCCGACATAGATACTCCAGGTATTTTTCGGTGCTAATTTTTCATCGGCGGGTACCAATCCATTCCAGTTAATGTACCCCGCATATTTGGGTTCGACAGGTTTGTCGAGAATCTGTTTGCGAAATTGCGATCGAATGCCATCGGCAGCAATAATTAAGTCGCCACTGGTGCGATGACCATTTTCAAAGATCGCCGTTACGCCTGTCTCGGATTCTTCAAAGTCGATACATTTATGGTTGAGAGACACTTGCCCAGGAAATGCAGCTAATAGCATCATTTGTAAATCCCGACGGGCGACTGGATACGGACGCTGCCCGACGCGATCGATCAGCGGCATCAAGTCGATATGATTGAGCAATTCTCCAGTTTTACTGCGATATTCCATCGCATTCATTTCGCCCCCGATCGCGGCTATTTCTGCCCCTAAACCCAGTCGATTCAGTACTTTGACCCCATTCGACCACAGGGAAATTCCCGCCCCCACAGGGCGCAATGTGGCGACTCGATCGTATATCTCCACTTCATAACCCGCCTGTTTGAGGGCGATTCCGGCTGTCAATCCCCCAATCCCCGCCCCGATAATAATTACTTTGAGATGGTTCATCTTAATACTATGCTGTGAAATATTTGCGCTCGCCTAGCCTACCCTCGCTCCTAACTTGTACGCACAAGTCGAATGTTGCTCCGTTTCTAGATCTAAATCCCCCCTAACCCCCCTTAAAAAGGGGGAACCGGATCTGGAAGTCCCCCTTTTTAAGGGGGATTTAGGGGGATTCCACCAATTTCGCTTCTAACTAGAGATGTGTATACACTGTCTCCCCTCGTCCCTTAAAAATTCGGCGGATGATACTCATGCCAGTGCTGGGCGATATCGATGCGACGACACAG
>NZ_JANLWO010000322.1:0-18084 GCF_031364565.1 Chamaesiphon sp. OTE_20_metabat_361 | reverse complement strand
CGTGGCAGTTGATGAATTTGCCGGGATTTTGACACAAATACCATCTGGTTGATAGTGCCAACCGTGATAGGGGCAAACGATACAATCGCCGCTGACATTGCCCTGGGCGAGCGCAGCGCCCCGATGGACGCAAGTATTATTCATCGCTTGAATCTGTCCGTCGGTAGTCCGGTAGAGAACTAATTCGCGATCGAGGATTTTTAGGAGTTGGGGACTAGTGGCGATAAGATTACTAAACTCGACGGCATACCAACAATTTTTAAACATGTGATTGACTTCAACTTGTAATCAAACTCGAACGATAATAACTGGCGATCGAAAAGTATCGATCGGCACCATTCGCTCGAATGATAACTTAATCTGGGAATCTAAAGCCCTAGATCGATATTACCGCCAGCGGGTTGGGAGTTTTCAACATTGTGTGGATCGGTAAACAAGTTAGCGATATTATTGATGACACAGGCAAACATCGGCGATTGCGAACTTAACTATGACTAGTCAACCCAAAATCATTGTCCTCGATGACGACCCCACTGGGTCGCAAACAGTGCATAGTTGTCTGCTCTTAACCCAGTGGGACGTGCCAACATTGACACTCGGGTTGACTGATACCGTGCCGATTTTCTTTATTTTGACCAATACGCGGGCGATGACACCCACTCAAGCCGCCGCCGTTACCCAGGAAGTGTGTCGCAATTTAAAGATCGCCCTCGCCGAACTAAATCTGACTGACTTTTTGGTCGTGAGTCGATCGGATTCTACCCTACGCGGACACTACCCGATCGAAACGGATGTTATTGCCGCTCAATTGGGGGGCTTTGACGCGCACTTCTTGATGCCTGCCTTTTTTGAAGGGGGTAGGATTACCCGCGATAGTATCCATTATCTGATTGTCGATGGGGTCGAAACTCCCGTCCACAAAACTGAGTTTGCGCGGGATTCGGTCTTTGCATACAGTCATAGTTATCTGCCCGATTATGTTGCCGAAAAAACTCACGGTCAGATTCCTGCCGATCGCGTGGTACAATTCTTACTCGATGAAGTTCGCACTGGAAGTCTCGATCGCTTGATGCAATTAGAGCGCAATCGCTGTTGTGTAGTCGATGGCGAGCAGCAATCGGATTTCGACAAGTTTGCGACAGATATCCTCGCCGCCGTCAGCCAGGGCAAAAAGTTCCTGTTCCGCAGTGGGGCGAGTATTCTCACGTCATTAGCCAATTTAGGCCCCCAACCGATTCCCGCCACGGAAATGTCCAAATACGTCCGCGATGGCAAACCGGGCGCAATTATCGTCGGCTCTCACGTCAAAAAAACTACCGACCAATTAACCCAGCTCCTCACAGCTCCCGGAATTGTCGGTGTCGAAATCGATGTCTCTCAGCTCATCGCCGACAATGCCGCCATGAGAGCTGGACTACTAGCATCAGTCTTGGAGCAGATTCGCAGTAGCCACGCCGCTGGCAATACCCCAGCAATCTACACCAGTCGTCAAGAACTCACCTTCGATAGCATTCAAGCTCGCCTCCAATTTGGCGAAGCAGTCTCCGCGCTGCTAATGGATGTTATTCGCTCATCTCCGTCCGATTTGGGCTTTTTGATTAGTAAAGGCGGGATCACCTCCAATGACACTCTCAGCAAGGGTCTAGCCCTCTCTACAGCCCGATCGATCGGTCAGATCCTCCCCGGATGTTCGGCGATCGTTACCCCCGCCAATCATCCCCAATTCCCCGATCTCCCCGTCATTCTCTTCCCCGGCAACGTCGGCGATGCCGATGCCTTGGCGACCGCTTATTTGCGATTGGTTGGAAGATAGATGGGAGATGGGAGATGGGAGATGGTAGAGAGTAAGGGGTAATGGGTAATGGGTAATGGGTAAAAGGTAAAGGTAAGAGGTAATGGGTAAAAGGTAAAAGGTAAAGAGCAATCACCAAGCTATCTAGCACTATCCAATATTCACACTTCGGCTGTCGCTCAGTGCAAGCTATTCACTATCCACTATTCACTACCCTCTACCCTCTCCCATCTCCCATCCCCTAACAAGGTATTATTATTGATACCAGTAAATCAAACACAACTGAGCTAATTCATAAATGTTATGACAGAAGGCGATCGCAAACCTGAATACAGACCTGGATTAGAAGGAGTTCCTGCTGCCAAATCGAGTATTAGTTATGTTGGGATTCAAACTAACGATCGGGGTGAGCAAGAAGGTGTCTTAGAATATCGTAGTATTCCCATCCAAGCTCTCGCCGAACACAGCAACTTTGTCGAAACAGCTTTCTTGCTAATTTGGGGGAGACTACCGACTCACGCCGAGCTAGACAAATTTTCGACCGAGATTTATTCCCATCGCCGGATCAAGTATCGGATTAAAGACATGATGAAATGTTTTCCCGAAACCGGACATCCGATGGATGCGCTGCAAGCCTCTGCCGCTGCGTTGGGATTATTTTATTCGCGCCATACCTTACCCAATCCTGAATACGTCGGTCAAGCCATCATTAGATTGCTCGCCAAAATTCCGACGATGGTAGCCGCATTTCAACTGATGCGAAAAGGGAACGATCCCGTCATGCCCCGTGACGATCTCGACTATGCTGCCAACTTTCTGTATATGTTGACAGAAAAAGAGCCAGATCCGATCGTCGCTAAAGTCATGGATGTCTGTTTGATTCTCCATGCCGAACATACGATGAATGCGTCTACTTTTTCCGCGCGGGTGACAGCTTCGACGCTCGCAGATCCTTATACGGTGATTGCTTCGTCTGTCGGCACCCTCGCTGGCCCGCTGCATGGCGGCGCTAATGAAGAAACACTGCTGATGTTGGAGAAGATCGGTACGGTCGCCAATGTTCGTCCCTATGTCGAGCAATGTTTAAAGTTAGATCCCAAGCATAAGTTTATGGGATTCGGGCATCGTGTTTACAAAGGCGTCAAAGATCCTCGGGCGATCATTCTCCAAAATTTAGCCGAACAATTATTTCAAAAATTTGGCTACGACCCTTACTATGACATTGCCTTGGAATTAGAGCGCGTCTTGGAAGAGTATTTGGGCGGGCGCGGCATTTATCCCAATGTCGATTATTATTCGGGCTTGGTGTACCGTAAGATGGGCATCCCCACCGATTTGTTTACGCCCGTGTTTGCGATTGCCCGTGTAGCTGGCTGGTTGGCACATTGGAACGAACAACTTCAAGAAAATCGGATCTTTCGTCCTACCCAAATCTACACTGGATCGCATCAGCAACCTTATATCGCGATCGACAATAGACATGAATAATCCCGTCCTCACTTCCACCTTTATCCTCACCCTCCTTTTGGCTGTCGGATTGTTCTTCTTTATTCGGGCTTCGACTAAAGATCGCATCGAGCAAATGGTACTAGAATCCACCGATTCGGAAGCCGTCTTATTACCCCGCCTCGATGCCTATTTTACCGAGCGTGCCTACCGGATTGCGGCTGTGGAGGCAGATACTGACATCGTGACGTTTGAGGGTGTGGTGCGCCCGAGCATCTTCTTGACAGTGCTGCTGACGAGTTTGGCGGCAATCGGGGCGCTGTGCCTGTCATTAGTATTTTCGATGCTCTTTCCCGACGCTGGCAATGGCTTATGGTTATTGCTGGGATTCGCCCCCTTAGCGGGCTGGTTTTACTGGCAAGGATCGTCGCGTACCGAGCAAGTCCGCCTCAAAGTCGAAGCTCTCACCGATGCGCCAGCAGCCACGACGATTAAAATTAGCGGACATCGGGATGAACTGGCAGTATTTCAAGAAGCGCTGCAATTAAGTGTCCGCGAAGATATAAAATAGAAAAGCACTCCAAGGCGATCGCGTTGGAGTGCTCGATTGTCAAAATAGAGATGTTTGTTTCAGAAAGTCAGTAATTAGTAAGTACTGCTGCCAACAGTGACTAGTTGCTGACTTTCTGTTTCCGGCTCTAGCGATCGTAAACTCGGGAATAAGAAATGGTTTTCTTCGACGTATTGTGCGCCAAATAGACCTTTTTCTGCCCAGAAATATCGATCGGTCGTATGTTCGTTGCGTTTTACCAGCAGCAGAGCTGGTGGCGCGATCCCTTCAGACAAGATGTATTTACGTGCGGCAGTAACAGGTTTATCTTCGCCACTTTCAATGCTGAACTGTGGCACCTGCTCTAAAATTCTCCGCCCTTCTTGACGTCTCCGACTTTTCCGTTTGCGTCTTCTAGCCAACCGCCTTACCTCCTCTTTAGTGCAGACAGATGTAATGTCTGTTACAAAAGCCGTCGCTATTCTATCCGCTTCATTCCAAAAACTCAACCCCCCGGTAAATTGACCTCTAATCTCCTCAAAGCCAGCAATATAAAGAAAAAATAAAGCTCACTCGGTCATTTAGCGATCGCAAATTTTAATAATTGTCATAAATCTTAATTTAGTTAGGAGTTGGACTTCCGACAAAATTGGCTGCTGTCGCCAAATTAGGCCGATCGTGCCAAAATGAATTAACAGCAACTACCAATCATCAGCAACTACCGATCGTGTCTACCGCTGCGAGTTCTGAATTCATGGCTTTGTGTCGCGCCCAGTTACGACTGTTAGGCGAAGGATTGGGGGCGACTGCGAGTATTGTCTACATGACCGAGGAATTAGAAGATGGTGGGGAATCAAAGTTATTGCCAGTGGTGATGTATCCCGAAACCGAAGTGGTCTGGTCGGAAACGATCCAGCTTGCAGATCGATCGTACATGGCGCCTCCAGTTGGCACCCACAGCGGCGCTAATGGTACGGCAAGTACATTTCCCAGTTATGCCTCCCCGCAACTCGCCAGCACCGTAGATGCGCGAATTACGACACTAGCACCATCATCACTAGCCGCGCTCGATACCGATACCAACCGTCATCAGGTTTTGTTACCCCTAGTCTCAGACGGGACGATTTTGGGATTGCTGGTGACGACGCGGGACACTCAGCCGTGGAATTCTACCGAGCAAACTGAAATTCAACATATCGCTCAAACGATCGCTTTTGCTGGTATTCTCGATCGCAAGCAAATTTGGCTGGCACAACAACTCAAACAACAGCAACAATTACAATCTCAACAGCAAGATCTCTTGCACAATTTACTGCATCAACTTCGCAATCCCTTGACGGCAATTCGGACATTTGGCAAACTATTAATCAAACGTCTAAACTTAGAAGATCCCCATCGGGGCTTTGCAAATAGTATCGTCCGCGAAAGCGATCGGCTACAAGAATTATTACAACATTTAGAGAAAGCGATCGATATCCCGGCAATTTCAAATAATGGCGATCTCTTAAAACCACTACCCGCAGGTGAAGATCGCAGTCTAACTCAAAGCGCCAATTTACTACTTCCCGATGCCGCTTTTCGGATCGAATCTTGTCAAATTACCGATGTCCTCGATCCTTTAATTATATCTGCTGAAGCGATTGCCCAAGAACGAAACTTAAGTTTTTATACTCACATTCCCCGCGATTTACCGTTAGTTCAAGCTCATCCCGCAGCATTACGTGAAGTGTTGAGCAATCTCATTGATAATGCGTTGAAATATACACCCGCAGGCGGAGAAGTCGATATAGATATAGAAGTGATAAATATTGGAGGAGATCTGCAAAATATTGACTCACCACCACTAACTATTCCCACTCGATCTAGTCTCCAAATTTGTATTCGGGATACCGGAGTTGGAATTCCCGATCGAGATTTGGAGCGGTTATTTACGCGTCATTATCGGGGCGTTCAAGCTCAAGGAAGTATCGCCGGAACTGGCTTAGGTCTCGCGATCGCCAAAGAATTGGTGACGCATATGGATGGTAAAATTGCAGTCACTAGCCCCCCACCAGGTAGCGATTGCGGTACGGAATTTATCCTCTGGTTGCAATTAGTGAATTAGGTTTTAGACTTTAGACTTTAGCGGATGCGCGCTCCTCGGGTTTCCCGAGGGTTTAGCGCACCAAGCAGGCTTTAGACTTTAGGGAATAAAATCCCCTCCTTGGAGCTACCGTGTATACACAAGTCTGAAACTCTAGTAAAATCTCAGTTTGTTTGCCCCCCAACCCCCAATTCTGGGGGAGCTAGTCTCTAGAAAGTCCCCCAGAATTGGGGGATTTAGGGGGCAAGTAAGCTAGAAACGAAGCCAGCTAGACTTGTGTGTACACGGTAGCTCCTTGGAGGGGTGCCCGACAGGGCGGGGTGGGTAGATCTCCGCATCTCTCCGTCCCCCCGTCCCCGGTCAGTGAGCGATAGCCGAACTGCCCATCTCCCTACTCATTAGATTTATCGCTAACTGCACGCACGATCCGTGAAAGTTCGTATTTTTCATCTACTGTAATGCGACTGGGCGAACCACTGATGATTCCTTCATAGTTACGGAACGAATCTTTGATTTCGGCACCATCTTTGCTAATCGTATATTCATGAATACCTTTATCGTGCCAAGAACCGCGCATCTTAAACACATTAAGTGCTCTTGCCATTTCGCCCCGAATCTCGACATATTGCAGCATCAAAATTGTATCGGTAATCGTCGAAATGTGCGAGTCAGTGATCGAATTAGCTCCCATAAATTGGTCGGAAGTATTCGTAAAAAATCCGGTAATCTCTTCTTGCTTAGCATAGCCAGTTACGCCGATAACAAATTGCCTGAACGAGTTATTACTAACTCCCCGCGCTAGGGCTGAAAGCGAATCGATCGCAATTCGATCGGGTTTAAAGTCGGCAATCTCTGACTTAATTGTTTGGAGATGATCTTCGAGTCCGGCAGACTCTGGATAGGTACACAAAATCTTAAGCAAGCCCTGTTTTTCCAGTTCCTCAAGATCGATTCCCCAGGAAGAAGCATTCCGCGATAATTGCGCTCTAGACTCTTCATAAGCAAACAAGATTGCCCGCTCTCCCGCCAAACAAGCTTCTTGAATAAATTTACTAACTAAGAGCGTTTTTCCCGTACCAGTGGCTCCAGTTGCCAGAATGATTGAATCTTTGAAATAGCCGCCACCGCACATTGTATCCAAGGCTTTGACACCAGATGATACTCGCACGTTGGAAGACTTCTGGGTGAGCCGCATTGCCCCCAATGGGAAGATATTAATACCGTGGTTAGTGATGGTAAAGGGATACTCACCCTTCATATGGGTGGTACCCCTAAGCTTGAGGATCTCAATCGTCCGGCGGCGACGTTCGCCTTCGAGGACATTTCGGACGATCGCGACGTTATCCGAGACGAATTCTTCCACTCCAAATCTTGCGACAGGGCCGTATTCTTCCACGCGCTCGGTCGTCATAATTGTAGTGGCACCCATTTGTTTGAGCCGTGCCACTAGCCGGAAAATCTCGCGTCTCACTACCGATGCTGCGTCATATTGTTGAAAGATCGCCGTGACAGAATCGATCGAGACTCGTTTGGCTTTATATTTGGTAAAGGCATATTGAATCCGCTCGATCAGTGCTGAAAGATCGAAATTCCCGACTACTTCTTGACCTTCTGGATCTGGAGACGCATCAAGGATAAATAATTTCCCATCATCGATCGATTGTTGGAGATCCCAACCAAAACTGTGAGCATTTTTGATGATATCAGCAGGTGATTCCTCGAACGTTACAAAGATGCCAGGTTCGTCAAAATAGTGAATTCCATTGTAGACAAATTGAACGGCTAACATCGTTTTACCCGTTCCTGATGTCCCACTGAGGATCGTCGTTCTCCCAGTAGGTAATCCACCGTGCGAGATATCGTCGAACCCCTCGATCATCGTGCGAATCTTCTGCACGCCAAGGGGATTTACTGGTAATTCTAACAATTGATTCGTACTGGTCATTGCTGAGATTGGAAATGTTTCTAACTAAACAACTAATTCAACTTAACAACTCGTTAGTATAGCTCGATCGCGGTAATTGACTTTTAAATTGATGTTAACATCGCCAATCTAAAAGTCACCGTCGCGCTCTGATAGCTCTTCATATAAGAGGTCTAGACCGATTAACACTTTTTCGCGGTCGGACAGATCGCCAATGATTTTTCGCACTGGCGGTGGTAAAACCTTTGATAATGTGGGAGTCGCAAGGATTTTATCTTCTTCTGCTAATTGGGGATTTTTAAGTACATCGATTACTTTCAGAGCATATACGCCCTTAAACTCTTCTTCTAAGATATTCTTGAGAGTTCGTAATGCCCTCACTGAGTTAGGTGTATTGCCCGCAACATATAGCTTCAAGACATAAGTTTTCATTAATGGAGGCATAGTTTAAATTATTAACACTCGTTAGGAATTATTCAAGTTAATTACTAGTAGGTAACGATCGTCAGAGTATTCTTAGTATATCTACCGCCTGATTGTCCTCGATCGATGGTGGCCGATCGCTACTCTGTTGATGACGAGGGACTTAGGTGCTAGGATTGCAAAGCTGTAGCTACTATCGATATCGGAGATTGAGTTGCAGCGGATCTTGAATTAAGCAGAGCTTCTATCCCCAAGTGATGGGAAATAATGCCCATCACAATGATGGCATCGATCGGTAACTACAACCCAAAGTTTTCGCCAGCCAGCAAGAGCTACTCGAACAATGCGCTTGCCAAGCAGCATGACTACATCTCTCGCGGTACCGATCTGCGGTACATCTCACATAGATGGGCAATAATATCAATCAGCGTCAGGCGGTACTCTAGCAAAACCTCCTCGCTACGTCCTTCCAATTTTAACTGGTCTGAGAATTCTTCCATCAATTCCATGTGAATCTTGACAATTTCCGAAACCGCTAGATCTTGAAAAAAGACTCCACTGACGAATTCATCGATACTTTCATCGATCTGGCGGCTATCGGCAAAATATTCGAGGACGATCTTCCGGTACTGTTGTTTTAATCGATCGAGCAGTTCTTGCTTCTGTTGGCGATCGAGATACCGAAAAAACTGGCTGGGGTTCCGTTTGTAATATATGGCTAGATATCCTAACCGTTCGTCGAGCTTTTCTGAGAGACGGCGTTGTTGTTGAAGCAAAAAGCTGGTTGCTGGGATCTCAAGCTGGGTGTGAGTTACGGATGGCTGAACACTCGCGGATCTCGACACGATTGGTGTTAAATTTAAGAACTTGGCAATGGCTTTATCGATAGCGGCTCCAATACCCGCTAGCTCTGTGACTGCCAAAATGACTTCAGATGGCTGATAGATATAGCTACGGGACGACAAATCGATCGGCGCAATCGGCGGATGAGCAGTTACATCACTAACAGAGCTAGGCGAAGTCAATCGATGCACGATCGCGACTGGCAAAATTAAACCCCGATCGTAAAGATAATTAATTGCTGGCAACAATTGCTGCTCGGAATAGAACACCAAGCAATCGAGATCGTGCTTGACAAGTTCTACATGTGCTAAGAACTCTGCTCGATCGGTAAAATAACGCACCGTATAACGTTCGGTACTCAAATACCGATTCAGTAACGGACACAGATCTGTTGAATCTGCTAAAACTGCAATAGTGAGAGAACCAGACAAAATAATTTGTACTCGCCAAAGGTGCGAACATTTAGCTATGGCAGATCGATCGAGGTATCAGTCAGCAAGTTATGGCGTTTTTACTCACCCAACAAGGTCTGACGCGACTGGTGTTGAGTAGCGATCGCCAATGATGTTATTTTTGCAACGCAACCATTAATAACAATGAGTACGCTTTTACAAATAAACTTAATATTTATTTCATAATCATATCATGGGCAGCCCCCAATCGCATCATCATCGCGAACGGGGGGCGATTGAGCGACTGGAAGAGTTACTACCGATCGGTACCCCTCCTCAGAGGGTGTCTGAAAAGGCTTTTCGGTGTGAATCAGATATCTAAATCCCCCTAAATCCCCCTTAAAAAGGGGGACTTTAAAGCCCCCTTTTTAAGGGGGTTGGGGGATTTACCCCCTATAAGCGAAGCAATCAGACTTTTCAGACATCCTCTTATAGCTAACATTTTTTACAACTTCAAATATTCGGTATTAACTTTAGATTCCCTAGATAGAGCCACCTTGCCAGTCCGGGCAATCTCTCTGATCCCAAATTTTTGGAGGACTTGAACGATCGCGACGATTTTACCTGGATCGCCCACTACCTCTAGTGTCAGCGCATCTTCAGCGACATCGACCACCCGCGCTCTAAAAATATTGGCAAGTTCGATAATTTCCGAGCGATGGGTGCTACTCGCATTGACCTTGAGCAGCATCAATTCGCGTTCTACACAGGGAACATCCGTTAGATCTGAGACCTTAAGGATGTTTACCAGCTTGTACAACTGTTTGGTCAATTGCTCGATCGTCTGCTCGTCACCATTAATTACCATTGTCACCCGCGATCGACCTTCTTGTTCGGCTGGGCCAACAGCTAGACTTTCGATATTAAAGCCCCTCCGGGCAAACAATCCCGCAATCCGAGTCAGTACGCCAGCTTCATCTTCAACCAAAACAGACAGGGTGTGTTTCATAATTAGGGAATAGGGGATAGGGGATAGGGGGTAAAGGGTAGCAGTTAGGGAATAGGTACTAAGTATCTTAGTGCAAAAGCCTACAGCCTAAAACCAAAAACAAAAAACCTAAAGCCCAAAACCTAAAGCCTAAAGCCTAATTCAGCTCCAGCATTATATTCTCCCACAATTGTCGATCGTCACAATCTTAAAAAAATTGTAATCATCCTCGCCTTTACTCACAAATACGCTACATAATGATGAGGATTTATTTTTTTTAGATGGAGTCTTGCAATCATGGGTTTCTTACAAAAAATGTTTGGCATGGAAAAACCAGCAAATGCCGAAGTTAATCCTACTCCCGCTCCAGAAGCAACAGATCCTGAAACTGGGGGCGAAGTTGCTCCAGAACGCGTTGGTCTCAACGGCGAATACGACCAAAGTGGTCTTGCCAAACGGGTCGCGCTGGCTTTTGATGGTGATGCCGAGGTAACTGATGTAGAAGGTCTCTGGGTCGCTCAAACTGGTAGTAGTGTCGTCCTCAAAGGTGCGGTTCCCAGTCAAGAAATTCTCGACAAAATGGTCGAGTTAGCCAGCGGTGTTTCTGGTACCACTGATGTTAGCATCGACCAAGTGACGATCGGCTAGGGAGCCGAACATTAACTAATTCTGACTTAACGCCACTCTTGCCAATCTCCAGGCAATAGCAGCACAACACAGCCTGTATTGTGCTTTGCTATTGCGGCGCTAATTAATTTCGGCACTGAGGATAGATGCGGTCGGAGCCATATTCTGGACACTACCTTCAAGACTTGGCTCTACTGCCATCGATATAGTTGAAAGTGCATCTAGCCAACTGCGAATCTCTTGATTGACGACATCGGGAACTTCGTCGTGAGCGCAGTGTCCAGCGGCATCGAGATTGACTAATTCCAACAAGGGATTCAGTTTTAGCAATATCCCCGCAGTTCCAAGCGGAATCATCCGATCCTCGCGACCCCATAGCAACAGCATCGGGATGTTCATGTGGGGTAAAAGCTGCCGAATATTTGGTGAGAAAGTGCTACTAGTCATCCCCTGCATAATCTTCACAAATGCGGCGGGGGCTTCAACTTCGCGTGCTGGCGTCAGAAATATCTCGATTAATTCATCGGTGACTCGATCTGGATTAGCGTAAGCGATTTTTGCCCATTTTTTAGCAACTTTAGGCCGACTGACTACCCGAAATAATCCACGTAGTAGCGGCGGATTTAAAATTACCCGCTTGACCCCATTTACCAGTGGTTGGAGCGCTCGGGGAATTAATTCCTGCTCGGCAGAAAGATCGGGCAGACTGACCATCACTAAACTCTCGGCCATCTGCGGATGTCTGGCGGCTGCGACCAATGCCACCAACGACCCGATCGAATTACCGACTACCACCATTGGCTGACCGACAAACGTCTGCCAAAAATCATAAACTTGATCGACCCACAAGTCGATATCGTAGCGGACATTGGGTTTGCGCGAGCCACCCCAGCCGACTAAATCGACACCATATACCGTCCGATCTGCGGTCAAAAATTCGAGATTGTGTTGCCAATGCCCGATCGATGCTCCAAACCCATGCAGCAATAATACCGGAGCTTTATCTAATTCATGCTGACTGCGCTGATAAGTATAACGGGTCTGCCAACCTCGCCATACCCAGTCACGCTGATTTCCTACCTTCTGATGCCAAGCTTGCACGCCACACTCTCCTATCTGACCGATCGATCCCTATTACCCTAAAAGGGTCATCTTAAGCTTAAAAAATATTAAACTTTAGCCCAGATTCTCTAGATTTGGGTAAAATATAGTATAAGCAACTAGATAACTTCAGCTATTTTAGTTTAGACCGATTTTACAGGTAGCTGTAACTGAGGATAACCATACCACTTACCCATTACCCACCCGAAACTGCCATAGCTATTAAATCACCCATCATCGAAAAAAGACGCACCCGCGATCTTCCGCAGATTAACGAACGCATCCGGTTTCCCCAAATTCGCGTCATTGGTACCGATGGCGAGCAATTAGGAATTCTTACGCCTCAAGAAGCCCAGGGCATCGCCGATGAGAATGGATTGGATCTAGTCCTAGTCAGCGACAAAGCCGACCCACCCGTGTGCCGCATTATGGACTACGGGAAATACAAGTTTGAACTCGAAAAGAAAGCTCGCGAAGCGAAGAAGAAGCAACATACTGCCGAACTTAAAGAAGTCAAAATGCGCTACACGATCGAGGAACATGACTACCAAGTACGGGTCAGTCAAGCCGATCGTTTTATCAAGTCTGGCGATAAAGTCAAAGCAACTATTACTTTTCGCGGTCGGGAGATCCAACATAGCGATCTCGCCGAAAAAGTGCTCAAACGCATGGCAGACGATCTCAAGGAAATTGCCGAAGTTCAGCAATTCCCTAAAAAAGAGGGTCGGAATATGATGATGATCCTATCTCCCAAAAAAGTTGGCTAGATCGGGACTCCACTTTTGTGGGTGCGAATCGATCGGCTAAAGTACAATCAAAGTATTACGGTAAGTTAACAAAAAACAATATTTTACAATTTTTGACTTTAGGCAGTTAGACTCAGCATCTAGCTGCCTTTTTCAGACGCCACAACCGTTGTGGTTGTATAGATCCCCCTCGATGGTACTCATATAAAATAGTCTTATGACGATCGTCAAAAGATCCGAACCAAAACTATTACACTTGCTGATATAGTTATTTTTAACAAGAAACGTCAACTGGTTCCTGAAGGTTAGGAAATTTATGGCTTACGCGCAAACTCAAACTCAGGCAAAATCTGGGTACAAGGCTGGAGTACAAGACTACCGTCTAACTTATTACACGCCAGACTATACTCCCAAAGATACAGACTTACTCGCCGCTTTCCGGATGACTCCCCAGCCTGGAGTACCCGCAGAAGAAGCTGGTGCTGCTGTAGCCGCTGAATCTTCCACAGGTACCTGGACGACTGTTTGGACTGACTTGCTGACCGATCTCGATCGGTACAAAGGTCGTTGTTACCACATCGAACCAGTTCAAGGTGAAGACAATCAATATTTTTGCTTTATTGCCTATCCTTTAGATTTATTTGAAGAAGGTTCCGTCACCAACATGCTTACCTCATTAGTAGGTAACGTATTTGGTTTCAAAGCGATTCGGGCATTACGTTTAGAAGATTTACGGATCCCAGTTGCTTATCTCAAGACCTTCCAAGGGCCTCCTCACGGGATCACCGTCGAACGCGATAAATTAAATAAATATGGTCGTCCGCTGTTAGGTTGTACTATCAAACCTAAACTCGGTCTGTCTGCTAAAAACTATGGTCGGGCTGTTTACGAAGTTCTTCGTGGTGGTCTAGATCTCACTAAAGACGACGAAAACATCAACTCCCAACCCTTCATGCGTTGGCGCGATCGGTTCTTGTTCGTTCAAGAAGCCATCGAAAAAGCTCAAGCAGAAACTGGCGAAATTAAAGGTCACTACCTCAACGTGACTGCGCCTACCTGTGAAGAAATGATGGAACGCGCTAATTTCGCCAAAGAAATCGGCACCCCCATCATCATGCACGACTACCTCACTGGTGGTTTCACAGCCAACACTTCCTTGGCTAAATGGTGTCGTGCTAACGGCGTATTACTGCACATTCACCGCGCAATGCACGCAGTAATCGATCGTCAAAAAAATCACGGTATCCACTTCCGCGTTCTGGCTAAATGCTTGCGGATGTCCGGTGGCGATCACCTTCACTCCGGTACTGTTGTAGGTAAACTCGAAGGCGAAAAAGGCATCACTATGGGTTTTGTAGACCTGATGCGTGAAAACTACATCGAAGAAGATCGCTCGCGCGGTATTTTCTTCACCCAAGATTGGGCTTCTATGCCTGGTGTATTCCCAGTTGCTTCTGGTGGTATCCACGTTTGGCACATGCCTGCACTAGTCGAAATCTTCGGCGATGACTCTTGCCTCCAATTTGGTGGTGGTACTGCCGGACACCCTTGGGGTAACGCTCCTGGTGCAACCGCTAACCGCGTCGCACTCGAAGCTTGTATTCAAGCGCGTAACGAAGGTCGCAACCTCATGCGTGAAGGTGGCGATGTCCTCCGTGAAGCTGGTAAATGGTCTCCAGAACTAGCTGTTGCACTCGAACTTTGGAAAGAAATCAAGTTTGAATTTGAAGCTATGGATACTCTGTAGAATTAGTGGATGGTGAATAGTGGATAGTGGATAGTAGGCAGTAATAAATACTTAGTAACAATTCTCTATTCACACTTCATTAATTTGGGTAATGGATCGCAAACAAATTGCCAAAGCTACGACCAAAGTCATCTCTAGCTACTTGACTTATCAAGCAGTGCAGACTGTTCTAGCTCAGTTGAATGAAACAAATCCAAGGTTGGCACTGTGGTTACGCAGTTTCTCCGGTCGATCGATCCTTCAAGATGGCGAAGTCTATTTACTTGCACTCTTGACAGAAAACCAAGAGTTAGCCTTCAGAATTATGGCGGTAAGAGAGTATTTAGTCGAAGAAATTATGGACGATTTACCAGAGATGGTATTTCACGACATTAAGCACAAAAACAGTCAGCATCGCAAGCAACAGCTAGAGAAGCTCTCGCAGCTATCCATTACCGAGCCAAACAGCAATTTAGAGCCACTGTCTGAGTAACGATTCGTCACTCAGACACACCTTACATCTCAACTATATTTAGCCGTAGAGCAAATAGAAATGCAAACTTTACCTTTCGCACGTCGCTTTGAGACTTTTTCCTACTTGCCACCATTGAGCGATGCTCAAATTGCCAAGCAACTACAATACATGCTCGACCAAGGATATATTCCTGGTGTTGAATTTAGCCAAGAATCCGAGCCTACCCAGCACTACTGGACACTCTGGAAGTTGCCATTATTCAACGCGACTACTACTAACGAAATTTTAGCTGAAGTCCGCGCTTGCCGTAGCGAATACGGTCATTGTTTCGTCCGTGTTGTTGGTTTCGACAACATCAAACAGTGCCAAGTATTGAGCTTCATCGTTCACAAACCATAGTAGGTAAATCGATCTAACTTTAGTTCTAAGTCTTTGGAACTAGTATTAACTCAAAGAGCAGAAAATTAATTTTCTGCTCTTTCTTTTATTGATTAGCAATAAAAGCCATCAATCCGATTGAGAGTGTTACAAATACAGCAGACTCGAACGGCTACCATTAAGCTATAATATCAGCAACTATTGTAGTTTTTGTACTATTGTAATCTCGATCGCAAGCCACATGAAAAGACATTTAATCATTACTGGGTTGGTTGTAGCAGCTAGTTTATTACCAGTAAAAGCGATCGCTGCTACCTTCAGTCAACTAGTTGTTTATGGCGATAGTTTATCCGATTTAGGGCGCGCAGCCGCAGCAACAGGCGGAGCCGCACCACCATATAGTAATGTGGTTGGTGGTGGTAGATTTTCTAATGGGCCGATCTGGGTTGAATACTTAGCTGCTAGCCTGGGGATTCCTGCCAATGGCAATCCGGCGACTAATCGCATTACTAATTTTGCGGTTGGTGGTGCTACTACGGGTACGGCTAATACTATTCAAAATTTAATTGTCACCCCCATTATTCCAGCATTAAATGGCATCCAGCAGCAGATAACTAACGACAATGCAGTTCGCGATCGCGATGCACTATATATAATTTGGGGCGGAGCTAATGATTATTTAGGTAATGTAACTACAGATCCAGCAATACCAGTCGGGAATTTATTTGCAGATATTAATACTTTAATCGATCGCGGTGCCAGGAATATTTTAGTTCCTAATCTGTCCGATCTAGGTGCGTTACCGAGTACGCGCAACCTGGGGACTACGGCAATAGGTTTGAGCAGTTTAACCGCAGCGCATAATGCTGGTTTGGCGACGACTATTGCTAATTTAAAGTTAGCCAAACCTACCGTTAATTTGAACTTACTAGATGTTAATGGTTTGTTTAACCGAATTGTGACTAATCCTAGCAGTTTTGAATTTACCGATGTTACTACTCAATGTCTAACTACTACCGTTTGTGCGAATCCGAATGCCAACTTGTTCTGGGATGATATTCATCCCACGACTGAGGGACATCGATTAATTGGCGAATTAGCCTTTAATACCGTTTCGCCTACTGCTGTTCCTGAACCGATCGCAATATTGGGTTCTTTAATGGCTGGGAGCGCGGCAATCGCGTTTAAACGTAAACTTAAAGCAGCCAATGTCGATCGACACGACATTTAAAGTAAGGGCAATTCGTGAAGCGGCGGTTTTATTCGGAGGGAACCTCCGAATAAAAACACCGACAAGACATTGCCCCTACCTCAATGGCTAGTAATCTTTCAAACTTTTGCATAGGTAATGACTAATATTCTAGAAATTGCGATTGTTGGTGCTGGAATCGCGGGTATTACTTGCGCCAGCGAACTTCAAGCTGCTGGGTATCAAGGGATTACTATCTTTGAAAAGTCTCGGGGAGTTGGTGGTAGACTGACAACCCGAAGAATGCACCAGACGTGTGTCGATCGTGGGACTTGTTATATCTCCCCCAAAGGCGAGAAATTTCGCAAATTACTCGATCGACTCATTGCCGACAACATTGCCGAAACGTGGACGGATACTACTCATACGCTAACTGCAAATGGCGATATGTCAGCAGATCCAGCTATTTACCCCCGGTATGTTGCGCCTGGTGGTATGAATCAAATTGCTAAATACCTAGCACAGGATCTAGATATTCGATTCGGACAACGCGCGATCTCGATTCACCCCGATGGTAATTTATGGCGACTGACGATCGATGGTACCAACCCAACCGAAATTCTCGCCCGAAAAGTAATTCTCGCTATTCCCGCTCCTCAAGCACTAGATCTCCTCAAGCCTTTGACCCCTATTTTGCCCATCGAGTTTATAAACGACCTAACAGCAGTTGAATTTTATCCCTCGATTGCAGTAGCTGCTGGCTATATAGATACTCAACTAGCCCAATGGCAAACAACTCATCCCCAAATTAAATCCGTTACTTGCCAAGGCGACCCAATTCTGGCATGGCTAGGACTAGATAGCAGCAAACGTCAACAATTAGCACCACCAGTCTTTGTACTTCAGAGTACGGCTGAATTCGCCAGTAAGTACCCCGAACCTCAATCCACCGCTATTGCCAGTCTACTCATGTTAGAACGTGCCAGCAAGCGGTTTTTCCCCTGGTTTCGAGACTTTCAGTGGCAAGAACCGCATCTCTGGCGCTACGCGATCGCCAAATCTCCTCACCACTTATCTTCGCAGACTGCCGCAGACTCCTATTTATCGATCGATATCCCCGCTCCTCTATTCTGTATCGGCGACTGGTGTCGTGGCTCTAAAGTAGAAGATGCTTACCTGGCAGGGATGACATTAGCCGCAACCCTTAAAAGCTAACGCTAGTAACAGGTTCTATAACTCGAACGAACGATATCAAATTAATTTCCCAAAAAGGGTTGACAATCCTAGGCAGACAAGATATATTAGTAAAGCGGTCGAGGGAAACAGCCCAGCGGAATCGACGAAAGTCGCTCCTAGAGCCAACTACCTTCACCACTGAACCTAGACAACTATATAGTTTGA
>NZ_JANLWO010000316.1:0-3926 GCF_031364565.1 Chamaesiphon sp. OTE_20_metabat_361 | reverse complement strand
ATCCGAGGATCGAGCGAACTCCGACAATATGCTGCCACCTTTTGAGGTTGAATCAAGGTGAGATCGACTAGCTCGTACAAACTATTGGCAAGTTCGATCGTGTAATCTTCAAAGCAAAAATGTACTAAGGCGACTTTAATTCTGGTCATAATTCTCGATATTGTTAGGTCGCCTGATTAAATTTACGATCGCAAGTTGACAATCGATTGACGGACGCGATCTATGCCACCTAATTCATGTACCATTACCGCCGCAACTAAAATAGCGTAAGCACAGACAGCAAGGCTCAGTGTCAATAAGAAATTGAGCTGCATAGTTTGCAGCAGCAAGAAGACAATCGCCATCAAACCGCTAATCAGTAGCGGCAATCGTAAGATCCGCAAAATGCGGAGCGGAAAGATCCGTTGATGGACGGCAGCACCGAGGACGCTAAAATTAGTAGTAGCCATGATTAAGCTCATAAATACTGCTCCCATTAATTGATATTTGGTAATAAAAAATATGCCCGACAGTCCGCCCACTGTCGTCGTGATTGCTACTTCAATGAGATTAAACTTTTCTAAGCCGTTAGCAATTAAGACATAGCCAAAGGTTTGCGAAAAAGTGGCGATCGTCATCGAGATACACATTAAATTTAAAATCACCGCTGCCTGGGAAAAATCTCGGTTTTGATAAATCAGTAATAATAAATCTTTGCCATAAAATATCGTCCCGATCGAGAATGGTAAACCGATACATAGTAAGGTAATAATCGTATTTTCGGCCTCTTGTCGCTGGATATCCCGCCCGAGATCGACCGCTTTGGACATGCGCGGAAAGGCGGCTAAATTGAGACTATTAGAGACGATCGTATAGGGCTGAAGTAGCTGCATCACCGAACCGTAGAGACCGATGAGGACTTCACTACCGAGTAAGGAAAGAATCAAGACATCAATTTTGGCAGCGATCATTCCCAATCCTTCAGTCGCAAACAAAGTTTTAGCAGTTTTGATAATATTCCACATAAAATCGCGATCGATTTGCCATTGGGGCGGGACGATCTTGACTAGCATCAGCCATTCGATCGCCAGAATTAGAGTTTCTGAAATTACTAAAATAATGCCGACATCGATGATTTGATGTCTGGTTTGCATCATCCAGAGCATCACAATTAAGCGCAATATATACACTGGCACTGTCGCCAGCGCGATCGAGTGCATTTGCTCGCGGGCTTGAAAAATTGATTCGGTAATATTAGAGAGTGCAAAGGGAATCGCCGTAAAACCGATGACACAGCAGAGGATCGAGGTATCGCGGCTGTATGGTAACAGATAAATAATGACCACCATTGCCGCGTAGCCAACTAGGCTAACTAGCAACTGTAATAAAGTACCACTTACCAAATATACAGGCGTGGCATCCGGGTCGCGCGCTATTTCGCGGGTAAATAGGGTTTTGAAACCTTGAGAGGTAATGCTGACAAAAATATAGTAGTAGCTAATCGCGAGTAAATATTGACCCAAGGCATACGCGCCTAGAGTTCTCGCGATCGCCGCGCTCAAGACAAAGGTAGCAATCCCTTGAGTTAGGCGATTGAGCAGCATCGATGCCGAATTACCGATTAGTTTGCGTTGTTGCGACATATAATTTAATTAAATACTCGCCTGAGATCGTGCTAAACAATCTTTGAGTTTTGCGGCTAAAGTAGCGACCCGAGGCTCTTTTAACATGCTCGAATGGGGGCCGGGGATCTGCTGGATCTCCAGATTTTCAACCAAATCTCGCCAGCCAAATTCATCGTGGAGACAATGCTCTAGATCCTGGACTTGGCAGCGCAACAGCGTCAACGATCCGGGATAAAATCGTGCGACGTATTCCTCGCCAGCTTCGAGATTAGCATCTAAAACAGTAAGTAATTGTGGTGTCAGATCTTCGCGTTTGTACAAGCTTTGAGCTAGAAATTCGCGCTGGTTATTGGCTTTCAATCGATAATCGATCCTGCCCATAATATAACTGGATCGCTCCTGCGGTGTGAGTTGAGAGAGATTATTTAAATGCACTCCCACCGCCCGGAAAAATGATGGGCGGAGGTGCGGCAAATTGGGCGCACTACTGTCTAATAGGGCCAGTAGTGCCGTCTGTTCGCCCTGGGCAGCCAATTGCTGAGCCATCTCATAGGCGACAAAGCCACCAAAAGAGTAGCCAGTCAGAAAATACGGGCCGTGGGGTTGAATAGTGCGAATTTCTTGGAGATAGTGGCTCGCCATCTCTTCCACGCGGCGAAATACGGGCTTGCCGTCGAGTCCCTGGGACTGGAGTCCGTAGACGGGCTGGTCGGGGTCGAGATAATTGGCGAGGGCATAGTATTCGAGTACATTGCCACCGACTGGATGGATGCAGAATAACGGTGGTTTGGGCGATTTGATGTCGCGATCGTGTCCCGGCGTCGCCGCCCTAATCGGGACTAGTGACGACCAAGCAGCAGATGGTGCTTCCTGACGGAGAACTGTCGCTAGCTCCTCGATCGTTTGTTTTTGGAGTAAAGTTGCCAAGGGGAGATTTTGACCCCAAATTTGCTCGATTTGGGCAAATAGCCGCACGGCAATCAGGGAATGACCGCCGAGGGCAAAGAAATTGTCCCTAATCCCGATCGGGTGGACGCCGAGTGCCTGCTCCCACATGCTGGTGAGCTGACGTTCTAGATCGTCCCGAGGCTCTAGCAGCTTGGCTTCCGGCTCTGGGCGAGTCTCTGGCTGTGGCAAGGCGCGACGATCGACTTTGCCGTTAGTTGTGAGTGGTAGGGCTGTCAGCATGACGATCGCCGTGGGAATGAGATAATCTGGCAATCTGGACTCTAGGAAGGCTCGCAGTTCCCGCTCGGTGGGCTGTTGCTGGGACGGTACTACATAGGCAACCAAGCGTTTATCGCCCGATCGATCTTCGCGGACGATAACGGTGACTTCACGCACGCTGGGGTGCTGCGATAGGACAACTTCAATTTCGCCCAGCTCGATCCGAAAGCCGCGAATTTTGACTTGATTGTCGATCCGTCCCAAAAATTCGATATTACCATCGGGAAGATACCGTGCTCTATCGCCGGAGCGATAGAGCTTTTCACCGATCGCAAACGGGCTGGGAATAAATTTTTCGGCGGTTAATTCGGGACGATTGAGATAACCAGTGGCTAAACCAGCGCCGCCGATGTACAGTTCGCCCGGAATCCCGATCGGGACGGGTTGGAGATCGGGATCGAGCAGATAAACTTGAGTATTCGCGATCGGGCGACCGATGGGAACAGAAGTCGCTAGGGGGTCGAGGCTGGCGATCGGATGAGCAGTCGCAAAAGTCGTGCTTTCGGTCGGCCCATAACCATTAATTAACTGACAATTGGTGAGAGTCGCTAGTACTTTCTGGACGTGCGGAACAGAGAGGATATCTCCCCCAGCAATCAGTTGGTGCAGCGGTTGGAGATCCGCCAGTCGTTCGTCTACCATCAAATGAAACAGCCCTGCTGTCAGCCACAGGGTCGTAATTTGCTCGCGGGCGATCAGTTGACCCAATTCGGCTAGCGAGGGCTTGTCACCAGGATACAAGACCAGTTTGGCACCATTGAGGAGGCTCCCCCAGATCTCAAAGGTAGCGACATCAAAGGCTATCTGCGCAATCTGCAAAAATATCCGATCGGGACTAAAGTCAACATAATCGGTCGCTTTCACCAGTCGCACGACGCCATGATGGGGGATACAGACCCCTTTGGGTTTGCCCGTCGAGCCAGAGGTATACATCACGTAAGCTAGATCGGTCGATCGCAGCAATAGATCGGGATTGGCGGCACTAGCGGTGGCAATGTCGTCCCAGTCGGCATCGAGGCAGATGACCTTAAACTGCTGTGGGGGTAGTTTGGCGCTGTCGGCTGTTGTAGTCAGCATCACGGCGACTCCCGCATC